>JBATEA010000030.1:0-4035 GCA_049663745.1 Steroidobacteraceae bacterium
GCGCCGACGACCAGCGTTCTTTCGAGTGGATCGGCGGGCACTCAGGCGATCTTCACGACCGTGCGTCCGAGCACGCGGCCTTTCATGTAGTCGCCGAAGGCGCCGGGCAGCTCGTCGAAGCCGATGGTGCGCGTGACGAAGCGGTCGAAATGGCGTGGCCGCAGGTCCGACGCGAGACGCCGCCAGACGTCGAGGCGCACATCGCGGAGCGTGGAGCTCGATGTGATGCCGAGCAGGTTCACGCCGCGCAGGATGAAGGGCAGCACGGTTGTCTCGAGCTTCGGGCTGCCGGCAAGCCCGATGCTCGCGATGTTGCCGAAGAAATCGACGGTGCGGGTGAGCCAGGTCAGCAGTTCCCCGCCGACGCTGTCGATGGCGCCGCCCCACAGCACCGCTTCCATCGGCCGGCTGCCGAGATCGATTTCCTGGCGGCGCAGGATTTTCGTGGCGCCGAGCGCCTTCAGGTATTCGTCCGCCTCCGGCTTGCCGCTGACCGCGACCACTTCGTAGCCGCGACCGGCGAGCAGGTCGACCGCGATCGAGCCCACGCCGCCGCTCGCTCCGGTCACGACGATCGGTCCCTTCGCGGGCACCTGGCCGTTGTGTTCCATGCGATGGATCGCGAGCGCCGCGGTGAAACCGGCCGTGCCGAGCGCCATGGCCTGGAACAGGTCGAAGCCCTCCGGCAGGCGGATCACCGAATCGCCGGAGACGCGCGCGTATTCGGCATAGCCGCCGTCCACGGTCTCGCTGAGGCCGCATCCGGTCACCAGCACCTGCTGTCCCGGCTCGTAGCGAGAATCGGTGGAGCTCGCGATCTCGCCGGACAGGTCGATGCCGCCATTCAGCGGGTACTTGCGCAGGATCCTTCCCGTCCCGGTCGCCGCCAGCGCGTCCTTGTAGTTGATGCTCGAGTAATGCACGCGAATGACGACGTCTCCGGGCGTGAGCTCATCGACGCTCATCGACTCGAAGCCGGCCACGATGCGCTTGTCGCGCTCGTTGATGCGAAAAGCCCTGAACTGGTTCATTGTTTCTCCAGCCATACTTCGATCCCCTGGCAGTTCAATTCAATATCGTCGTTGAGCAGCCTGTGCCGTTCCCCGTCGCCGGCCGGAAAGCCATGCTCGTCGAGCCAGCGCGAAAGCATCGCGTACATGCCGTTCCTGAGCTTGCTTCCGCGATCAGGCGACCCCGCATGGCGCCGGCCCAGGTCGGCGAAGGCGCGCACGCGGTTCTTCATCTCCCCCGCCAGGCGCTCGAGGTCTCGGACCTCCGAGTAGTGCGCCAGGTAGATGGCCTCCGGCTCGTAACTCATCAGCCGGTCAACCGAGTGGCACAGCGCCTCCGGGTCGAAATGCACGGGCGTCGTCGTCGGAAAGATGAACTCGCGCCCGGCTACATCGAAGTCGCGGTAAGAGAGCCCGAAGGTGTCGCCCGAGAAGATGCGGCGGTGTTCCCTGTCCACGACACAATAATGATGTAGCGCATGGCCGGGCGTGTGGATCAGCTCCAGGCCGCGCGATCCTAGCTTGATCCGTTCACCGTCCTCCGGCACCAGCATGCGTGCCTCGTCTACGGGTACGATTTTTCCATAGAGTTCCCGGAAGCGCTCCTCACCATAGACCGCGATCGAGCCAGCGACCAGCTTCGAGGGCTCCGCCAGGTGGCGCGCGCCGCGCGGATGTACGGCACAGCGCGCGTTCGGCAGCGCCTGCATCAGGGCGCCCGCCCCGCCCGCGTGATCGAGATGCACGTGCGTCGTCAGCACCCAGTCCACGTCGGCGGGATCGATGCCCTTCACCTCGAGCGCGCCCAGGAGGTTCGGCACCGAGTGCGTCGTCCCGGTATCCACGAAGGCGGCGCGGCCGTTGTCCACGATGAGGTGCGACGCGGCAGCGCGCGGCCGCACGTAGTCCGCATCGATCGCCGTGATGCCGGAGGCGAATTCAGTCAGCTTGCTCGCAATATCCGCGGTCATTGGCGCCCATGATCGCAAAAAAAAGGGGACGCAACCCTTTAAAGGGTTGCGTCCCCTTTGTCGCCCTTTGTCGCGCCTAGCGCTTGGGCGTGGCAAGCCCCGGCTGTTGCGCAAAATAAGCCGCGATCGCCTGGATATCGTCCGGCGAAAGCTGGCCCGCAAAGGTCCCCATGATCGGGTTCTGGCGTTTCCCGTGCCGGTAGTCGTTGAGCGCCTGCACGAGGTAATCGGCGTGCTGGCAGGCGAGCGTCGGATTCTCCGGCAGCGTTCCGATGCCGTTCTGCCCGTGACAGGCCGCGCAGGGCGCTGCCGCTGCGGGCGCCGTGCCAACCGGTTTCGCGTCCGATTGCGCCCGATGCGGGCCCTGGAACCAGGCCGCGAGATCCGCGTGATCCTGCGCCGACAAGGTTGTCGCGAACCCCTTCATCGTCGGGTGCCAGCGCGCGCCCGCCTTGTATTCCGCAAGCGCCGCAGCGATGTACACCGCGCTCTGGCCCTTGAGCTTCGGCACCGAGTACTTCGGATAGGCGTTCTTGTAGTTTTCGATGCCGTGGCAACCCATGCAGGTGTAGGCGAGCCGGCCGCCGCGCTCCGCATTGCCGTCTTCCGCCAGCGCGGGCGCGGCGAGCAGCAGCGTGATGGCTGCAAATAGTGACATGACGGCATCGTCAAATCGCATCGGGCCTGTCTCCGTGCCGCTGCGCCACCGGGCGTCGCGAGCGGTCAGGGATGTTACGGCCAGCAGACGCGAAATTCCACCGGGCGCGCCAATGTCAACGCGCAGGAGCCGCCCGTTCGATGATCGTGGTGCAGGCGCTCGCGATATCCAGCGCGCCGAACACGCGGCCATCCGCGCCCGCAAGACGGGAAGCGCAGAATGCTTCGGCAACATTGGGCGGCGCATACTCGATCAGCAGCGCTGCCTGCTGGGCGAGCACCAGCCGACCCGCGAAACGCCGCGCTCCCGCCTCGTCCTGCTGCGCGGAGACGAGATCATCGGTCAGCCGCGCGGCAAAGGCATCGAGCCGCGGATCACGGCCCCGCGCCGGCGCCATCGCGGATTCCAATGTCGCGACGGCTTCCGGGTCGTGAGCAACTGCGCGCAGCAGGTCAAGGCACATCACGTTGCCGGAGCCCTCCCAGATCGAGTTCAGCGGCGCCTCCCGATAGATACGCGGCATGATCGACTCCTCGACATAGCCATTCCCGCCCAGGACTTCCATCGCCTCCTGCGAAAACGCGGCTGCGCGCTTGCAGATCCAGAACTTTGCGGCCGGCGTGAGGAGGCGGCGCAGCGCCAGCTCGCGCGCGTCCTCACTGTCATAGGCGCGCGCGAGCCGGAGCACCAGCGCCGTCGCCGCCTCGGATTCAAGCGCGAGATCCGCGAGCACGTTTTTCATCAGCGCGTGCTCCACAAGCCGCCGGCCGAAGGCACTGCGGTGCTGCGCGTGATGTACCGCCTGCGCGAGGGCCTGGCGCATCAGCGCGGCGCTGCCGATCGCGCAGTCGAGGCGCGTGTAATTGACCATTTCGAGAATGACCGGCACGCCGCGGCCTTCGTCGCCCAGGAGCCAGGCGGTCGCTCCATCGAACTCGACCTCGGCGCTTGCGTTGGAACGATTCCCCAGCTTGTCCTTCAACCGCAGCAGCCGGATCTTGTTGACGCCTCCGTCGGGCAGGAATCGCGGCAGGAAGAAACAGGACAGGCCGGCGGGCGCCTGCGCGAGGATCAGGAAGGCGTCGCACATCGGCGCCGAGAAAAACCACTTCTCGCCGTCGATGCGGTATGTCCGCCCCGCACCACGCACGCCGAGCGGCGTCGCCTGCGTGCGATTGCTGCGCACATCCGAGCCACCCTGCCTTTCAGTCATGCCCATGCCAATGGTCGCGCCGCTCTTCACTGCGATCGGCAGAAAGCGGCTGTCATAGTTCCGGGCATGGATGCGCGGCAGCCAGGTGTCGCCGATGGCTGGTAGCTCACTGGCATGGCGCGCGAGCACGGGTGTCGCCGCGAAAGTCATCGTCATCGGGCACTGCGTGCCATTTTCGACCTG
>JBATEA010000031.1:0-2296 GCA_049663745.1 Steroidobacteraceae bacterium
GTCGTCGATGGCCGCAGTGACCGAGGTGGTCGCAGCTTTCGCATTCATCGCTGGTTTCCGTCCCGGGCTCAAGCCCGGTCCGCCGGACAGATTGCAAATCATACCATATCGGTCCTGATTAACCCGCTGGCAGGGCCCGCGGAATGCCGAGCTTTCGCCAGAAACGATCGATCGTCGTCCTGACGGAAGCGGCGTCGAGCCCCGTCACCGCCAGGTTGTCCTCGCGCGAGCCGTGCTCGACGAAGCCGTCGGGCACGCCGATCTGCAGCACCGGGATTGCACAGTCGATCCGCTGCAGGTATTCCAGGACCGCGGATCCGCCGCCGCCGGCGACGACATTCTCCTCGAGCGTGACAATGGCGCGGTGCTCCGCGGCAATTGCCGCGATCAGCGATTCGTCCAGCGGTTTCACGAAGCGCATGTTGACGAGCGTCGCATCGAACGCCTCGGCCGCGGCCGCCGCGGGCGCCACCATCGAGCCGAATGCGAGCAACGCGAGCCCGCTGCCGCCGCGGCGCCTTGTCTCGGCGCGCCCCAGCGGCAGCGCCTGCATCTTGCGATCGACGGCCACGCCGGGTCCGCGGCCGCGCGGGTAGCGCACTGCGGCCGGCTGGTCCTGCGTCACGGCCGTATACAGCATCTGCCGGCATTCGTTCTCGTAGGCCGGCGCCATCACCACGAGATTGGGGATGCAGCGCAGGTACGAGAGATCGAATTCGCCCTGATGGGTCGCGCCGTCGCCGCCGACCAGACCCGCGCGGTCGATTGCGAACACAACGGGCAGGCGCTGCAGCGCCACGTCGTGGATCAGCTGGTCGTAGGCTCTCTGCAGGAAAGTCGAGTAGATCGCGACCACCGGCCGCAGCCCGTCGCAGGCAAGTCCGGCCGCCAGCGTGACGGCATGCTGTTCGGCAATCGCGACGTCGAAGTAACGATCCGGGAATCGCTTCTCGAACTCGACCATGCCCGATCCCTCGCGCATGGCCGGCGTGATCGCCACGATGCGCGCATCCTGTTCCGCGATGTCGCAGAGCCACTGGCCGAATACCTGCGAATAGGTCGGGCCGCCGGACTGTTCCTTGAACAGCGTGCCGCTGGCGGGATCGTACGGCCCGGGGCCATGCCACTTGATCGGGTCGGCTTCCGCCGGCGCATATCCCTTGCCTTTCTGGGTCACGACATGCAGGAACTGCGGCCCGGACAGCAGGCGCATGTTGCGTAGCGTCGTGACGAGGGTATCCACATCGTGCCCGTCCACCGGACCGATGTAGTTGAAGCCCATTTCCTCGAACAACGTGCCCGGCAGCACCATGCCTTTCGCATGAACCTCGGAGCGGCGCGCCAGCTCCCATGCGGCTGGCATCTTGCGCAGCACTTTCTTCGAGCCTTCGCGCAGGTGCGAATACATGCGGCCCGACAACAGGCGGGCGAAATACCGGGACAGTGCGCCGACATTCTCGGAAATGGACATGTCGTTGTCGTTCAGCACGACCAGCAGGTCCACGTCCAGGCTGCCGGCGTGATTGAGCGCTTCCCAGGCGAGACCGGCGCTCATCGCGCCGTCGCCAATCACGGCGACTACGCGACGATCACTGCCGGCCTTGCGGTTTGCGATCGCCATGCCGAGTGCACCGCTGATGGAGGTGCCGGCGTGGCCGACGCCGAAGCTGTCGTAAACGCTCTCCGCGCGCGACGGGAAGGGCGCCAGTCCACCGCGCTGCTTGATGCTGCCGAGGCGCCGGCGGCGTCCGGTCAGCACCTTGTGCGGATAGGCCTGGTGGCCCACGTCCCAGACCAGCCGGTCGTAAGGCGTGTCGAAGACGTAATGCAGCGCGATCGCGAGCTCCACGGTGCCGAGGCCGGCCGCGAGGTGCCCGCCCATCTGGCCGACCGTGTGGACCAGGAATTCGCGCAGTTCGGCTGCGAGCGGCGCGAGGTCGCCTTCAGCGAGGGCGCGCAGGTCGGCGGGGGAGTCGATCGACTCCAGCAGCGCGGCCGGTTTGTCGGGGGCCATACGGGGAGTGTACTGGAGCGGAGAATCGCGGCATAAGGCCCGCGCGGACGCTCAGGGGCTGCGCGAGATGAGTTCGCCCGCGAATTCGCGCAACTGCCCGGCCTCGGTCCCGAAGCCTGCCAAAGCTTCAATTCCTTCGCGCGCCAGTTCCGCCGCGCGCATTCGTGCCGCCTCGACGCCGACGACCGCTGGGAATGTCGGCTTGCCGCGCAAGGCGTCGGCGCCGCCGGCTTTTCCGGTCAGCGCGGGATCGCCGAGGACGTCCAGCAGGTCGTCGACGAT
>JBATEA010000032.1:0-2212 GCA_049663745.1 Steroidobacteraceae bacterium
AATCGGCGCCGGCGAAGTCTGCGTCCGTCAGGAAGGAAGAGGCGGCCGCCAAGCTGTCCCCCGCGGTCAAGCGCCTGGTGGAGGAGAACAAGCTGGATACCGGGGAAATTGCGGGCAGCGGGCGCGACGGACGGATCACGAAGAGCGACGTTGCCCAGCACCTGGAACCGGCACATCCGGTTCAGCGCGCCGGAGCGCGCATCGATCAGCGCGTTCCGATGACGCGCCTGCGCGCGCGCATCGCGGAGCGCCTCGTTCAGGCCCAGACGACGCAGGCACTGCTGAGCACCTTCAATGAAGTCGACATGCTGGCCGTCTCGGAATTGCGCGCCCGCCACAAGGAAGGCTTCGAAAAGCGCCATGGCGTGCGCCTCGGCTTCATGTCTTTCTTCGTAAAGGCCTGCATCGAGGCCTTGCGGCGCTATCCGGTGATCAATGCCTCCGTTGAAGGCAACGACATTGTCTACCACGAGTATTACGACATCGGCGTCGCGGTCTCGACCGATCGCGGCCTGATCGTGCCGATCCTGCGCGATGCGGACCGCATGAGCTTCGCCGACCTCGAGAAAGCGGTTACCGGGTTCGCGGAGCGCGCCCGCAACGGCGCGATCACGCTCGAGGAGCTGAGCGGTGGCACGTTTTCGGTCACGAACGGCGGCGTATTCGGCTCGCTGCTCTCGACACCGATCGTCAATGCGCCGCAGAGCGCCATCCTCGGCATGCACAAGATCCAGCAGCGTCCGGTCGCGGTGGACGGCACGGTCCTCGTGCATCCGATGATGTACGTGGCGCTGACCTACGATCACCGGATCATCGACGGCCGTGAAGCGGTCCAGTTCCTGGTCGCGGTCAAGGAAGCGATCGAGGACCCGGCGCGGCTCCTGCTGCAGGTCTGAACAAGAGAGGGGACATGGCCGACAGTTTCGACGTCATCGTCATCGGCGGTGGTCCGGCGGGTTATCCGGCCGCGATCCGGTCCGGCCAGAACAAGCTGTCGGTCGCCTGCATCGACGAGTGGAAGAATCGCGACGGCACGCCCGCATTCGGCGGCACCTGCCTGAATGCCGGATGCATTCCATCCAAGGCGTTGCTGGAATCGTCGGAGCTGTACCACCGCGCGCTGCATGAATTCGCGATCCATGGATTGAAGCTCGAAGGTGTCGGCTTCGACGTGGCGGCGATGCAGAAGCGCAAGTCCGGCATCGTCCGCCAGAACACGCAGGGCATCCTCGCGCTCTTCAAGGGCGCGGGCGTGACGCCACTGACGGGGCACGGCCGGCTGCTCTCGGGCCGCAAGGTGGAAGTGACCGGGCACGACGGCGCGGTGCGCACGCTGCAGGCGCGGCATGTCGTGCTGGCCTCGGGATCGGAGCCTATGCCCTTGCGCGGCGTGGCTTTCGACGGGGACCGGATCGTCGATTCCTGGGGAGCGCTGGAATTCCCGGAGGTGCCGAAGCGGCTCTGCGTCATCGGGGCGGGCGTCATCGGCCTGGAACTCGGCAGCGTCTGGCGCCGGCTCGGCGCGGAGACGGTCATCCTCGAGGCCCTCGAACAGCTGCTGCCGATCGCCGATGGTCAGGTGGCGAAGGAAGCGGCGCGCCATTTCAAGAAACTCGGGCTCGACATCCGGCTGGGGGCAAAAGTCTCGGGCGCTGAAGTCCGCCCCGATGGCGTCCACGTGAGCTATTCGGATTCAAAGGGCGCGCAGACCCTGGTCGTCGATCGCCTCGTGGTCGCGATCGGGCGCCGTCCGTTCACCAAGGGGCTGCTCGGAGACGGTTCGGGCGTCGCGCTGGACGAGCGCGGCTTCGTCAAGGTGGACGAACATTGCCGCACGGCAGCCCCGGATGTCTGGGCGGTGGGCGACTGCGTGCGCGTGCCGATGCTGGCGCACAAGGGCAAGGAGGAGGGTGTCGCCGTCGCAGACCGGATTGCCGGGCTTTACAGCGAGGTCAACTACAAGACCATTCCCTCGGTGATCTATACGGCCCCGGAAATCGCCTGGGTCGGGCAGACCGAGGAGCAGGTCAAGGCGGCAGGCCTTGCCTACAAGACCGGCAACTTCCCGTTCGCGGCGAGCGGCAGGGCGCGAGCGATGGAAGCCGGTGCCGGTTTCTGCAAGATCATCGCCGATGCGACGAGTGACGAGATCCTCGGCATCCACGTCATCGGGCCGATGGCGGGCGAGCTGATCGCGGAAGCAGTACTCGCG
>JBATEA010000033.1:0-7060 GCA_049663745.1 Steroidobacteraceae bacterium
AGCTGGATCGTCAGCTTGCAGGCCGTGACGGCGGGCGTGATCTTGATCATCTCGATGAAGCCGTTCTGCGGCTCATGGCGGGTGATGTACCAGATCGCGTGGCCTGCGTCGGCGTCGCTGAGGAAGACGCAATCGGGCTCCGCCACGCCGGATTCGCTGAATACCACCTGCGGTTCCCAGCCCTCGATCCACTCCGCTTCGCGGATCGGGCACAACAGCGGGAATACCCGCGCGGGCGGCGCAACCAGCCGCTGTTTATAGGTTCGCGTGGCGCGAATGGGCCTCAAAGCGATCATGTGCTCTCCCTCCGCAGTTGCGACACCCACCTCTCGAGCTCCCGGGACGTGCGTTTGCCGACCTGAACCGTCGCCCCGCGCCTGAAAGACGGGCTCCCTGCAATGTGGATATAGCCGCCGAGATCGCTCGGCAGGTAGAACTCCCCATATTTCAGCATGGCCACCCTTTTCCTGCCGAGATGTCCGTAGAAGTACGCAAACTCGAACAGGACGTTCAGGTTCGGCAAGTCGTATTTCTTGTTGCGGATGCGCGTGGTGGATTCCGGTGAAAAAAGCAGCAGCGCCCCGCTCACCTTCGCGCGGATGCTGTCGAGGTCCTCCAGCAGTGTGCGGCCGGCCGTGAACGCGTCCCACCAGGGGAGGAATTTCAGCGTGGGGCTCGCGAACTTCCTGATGACGGCCCTGGCCTGCGACCGCGCCGCCGAGGAGGAACCGATGAAGAGCGTCATCACTGCCATGATGCCGCCTATTGTTACGCCATCTGCCGTTGTTTGGCACGCCGCCATGATGCGCCGCCGCACGAGGCGCGGGCCCAGGCGCGCCGGCCCCGGATTTCTGCTAGTTTTGGCGCAGGAGCCAGCCCGGCGCAGAACAAGAATCATCGCACCATGAGCATCCAACTGCGCCTCACCGTCATGAACTTCATGCAGTTCTTCGTGTGGGGCTCATGGCTCATATCGCTGGGCGCCTACATGATCGTCACACTCGGCTTCACCGGCGGCCAGGTCGGCAGCATCTACGCGACGATGGGTGTCGCATCGCTCTTCATGCCGGGGCTGATGGGCATCGTGGCGGATCGCTGGGTCAACGCGGAGCGCGTGTTCGGCATCTGTCACCTGATCGGCGCCGGCCTGCTGCTGTGGGCCTCGACGGTCAAGGACTTCGAAACGCTCTACCTGATCATGCTGCTGAACGCGATGTTCTACATGCCGACCATCGCGCTGAACAATACGGTGTCGTACAAGGTGCTGGAGCAGAAAGGCTTCAACGTCATCCGGAGTTTTCCCCCGATCAGGGTCTGGGGAACGGTCGGCTTCATCGCCGCGATGTGGATGGTGGATTTCGCGGGCTGGACCAAGAGCGAATTGCAGCTCTATATCAGCGCCGGCGCCGCGATATTCCTCGGTGTCTATGGATTCACGATGCCCAGGTGCCCGCCGGCGAAGCCGGAAGGCAAGCGCAGCATCGTCTCCGCGCTCGGGCTGGACGCCTTCGTGCTGTTCAAACGGCGCCAGATGCTCGTGTTCTTCATCTTCGCAATGATGCTGGGCGCGGCGCTGCAGATCACCAATGCCTTCGGCGGCGCGTACCTGAACGACTTCAAGACCGCCTATCCGGGCACCTTCGGTGTCGAGCACCCGAACCTGCTGCTGTCGATCTCACAGATCTCCGAGACGCTGTTCATCCTGACGATCCCGTTCTTCCTGCAGCGGTTCGGCATCAAGACGGTGATGCTGATCAGTATCCTTGCCTGGGTGTTCCGCTTCGGCCTTTTCGCGACCGGCGATCCGGGCGCGGGACTGTGGATGCTCGTGCTCTCGATGATCATCTATGGCATGGCCTTCGACTTCTTCAACATCTCCGGGTCGCTATTCGTGGATCGTGAGTCGGAGGCGAATATCCGCGCGAGCGCGCAGGGGCTCTTCATGATCATGACGAATGGCCTCGGTGCCTTCGTCGGCGGCATGGCGAGCGGCTGGGTAGTCGATCACTTCACCGTGGACGGCGTGAAGGACTGGCAGAGCATCTGGTTCACGTTCGCCGGCTATGCGCTCCTGCTGGCCGTCGTCTTCCCGCTGGTGTTCAAGTACCGGCATCAGCCGGTGGCGGCGCGAGCCTAGGGGCCCTGCGCGCGCAACAGCCACTTTTCGGCATCGGCAACGGTCGAAAAGAGCGACACCGGGATCCCCCGATTGACCGCGGCGGTCTGTGCGAACTGCATCAGGTCGCCTTCGGCGTTGACGTCCACGAAGGCGACGGCCGTATACATGCCGAGAGCGTGCTTGCTTCCCTTGAATATGATCTCGAATACATCGAGCGTTCTGAGGCGCGGCCCCTCGAGGCGCTCCTCGATGAGTGCGCGGTAACAGCCGCGGGCGATGCATTCGCCCCGCAACTCGGCCAGGTACGCCGCCACGTTCTCCTTGCTGTTCTGCCCGGTCACGATGACGTGAAGGTATCCGGATTTCTGCTCGACCTTCAGTTGATAACCCATGGTTTTGACCTGCTCAACATCAGGCGGCGACATGAGTCGCCTGTCCTGCAACGACATACCAGGTCACGAACAGCCCACAGATGAATGCGCCCGGCAGGTAACTGTTCGTGCGCCGGTACGTGAATGTCGCGATGATCGCAGCGATGCTCATCAGGGGGACGAACTGGATGGCGATGATGGTCCTGAGGATATCGCTGTCGAAGAAGGTCTGCACGCTGCCGGTCGTGAACAGCAACCCGTACTGGATGGCCAGGAATGCGGCGAAACCGCCTGCCAGCGCCGCCACGTTGACCAGGTATTGGGCGCCAGGCCTGGCAGTCGCGCGCGTGACGGCGCCATGCAGTCCGCGCAGCGCCAGCAGGAAGAAGACCGTGAACGGAACGAGATACGCGAGAAATGCCGTCCACTGCGGCCGGCCGAGAAGTTTCAGCGCCAGCACCCAGAAGCGGAAATCGACCGTGAACAGCCAAGCACTGACCGCGAGTGCGGCATAACCCATGGCGACCGTGAGCAATGCAATCGCGAGAGATCGCCAGGCCTGAATGTTGAATCGCGGCCCGGTTCCGCCCGGCAAGAAAGACAGGCCGAGCACGATCAGGCCGTTCAGCATGGCCCACACGGCGATCTGGTTGGTCAGGCTCTGCGGAAACAGGCGTGACGCCGGCGCGATCTCCTCGGCCAACTGGAAGAATGGCAGCAGCGTCACGGCCGGCAGAGCGGCACCCACGACGAGCGAGATCCACCAGCGCCCATCGGGGCGCGCACCCGCCAGCTCAGGCAATGCCACCAGCGGCGCGAACCAGGGCAGCGTCAGCAACCAGTCGAAGGCCCCCAGCAGCAGCGCAACGAAGCCGACGAATGCGACCAGCGTACCGATTTCCTTCCAGATCCAGATCTGATCGTCGGCGGGCAGGGATTTGCCGCCGGCGAGCGTCCGCTGGAACCAATCGATGCTGTATCCGATTACTTCGGGCGAGAAATGGTCCATCGCATGGATGACGCCGGGCGTGTAGAGCACGCGGGCGGTACCGTCCTCCACGGAACCGTATATCACCCCCGCTTCGACGGGCGCGTTCACTCCGAACAGACGCCGCAGCTTCGTGCTCTGCGCAATCTCGCGTGCCGACCGCACGCCCCACATCAGCTGCGAGAATTCGTCGTACCGGCTGGAAACGACGGCGACATTGCGCGGGAATTCCGGCGTCCCCTCCGCGGCAAATGGCGCGCCCGTGCTGGAGCCCTCGAGGACCATGGACCTGTATGCATGCGGGAAGGTCGCCGCGGCGGCCAGCACGGCCCATCCACCCATGCTGTGGCCCTCGAGGCCGATATTCTTCCGGTCGACGATGTCGAGACCGCGGAGATAAGCGAGGCCATCCGGCCCGCCGAAGCCGCCGGCGAATGCGGGTGGCGCGCTGTAGCCATGGCCTCTTTGGTCGAGGGAGAGCACGATGTATCCGCGCCGGGCGAACTCGATCGCAAAGCCGCTCTGGGTTTCACGCGAATTGATGTACCCGTGCACCGCGAGGACACCCGGCGCGGGGGCGCTTGCGCTGACGCCCGGAGGAACGTAGAGCAGCGCGCTCATCGTCGATCCGTCCGCGCCCTTGAAGCGGACGTCGGTCACCCTGATGCCGCCCGCCGTCTGGACCAGATGCGCCAGCAGGGCGCCGGCGAGCGTCAACGCAAGTCCCAGCGCAAAAAGCCGCCGCTCATGGCGCACAGAAGCAAGCAGATGCCGCAAACTGATCACTTCATGGCATCCCCAGTGACCATACTTATGAATATACGCCCGGCGCCGCGGCGAGGAGAGCCATGATGGACGAGAACCAGGCAGTGCCGGCTGTTGGGCGGCGTCCCAACGCGAGGAGCGCCAAGCGCGCAGCCCGCGCCGCGCGCGCCGGCACCTGGATCCCGTACATCACACGGAAGATTCCGTACTACGAAGTGCTGGGCGAGGAAGGGCTCGCCACGATCGAGAACAATGCCGACACGATTCTGCAGGAGATCGGCATCGAGTTCCGCGAAGACCCCGAGGCGCTCTCCATCTGGAAAGCCGCGGGCGCAGACGTGCAGGGCGAAAGGGTGCGGATACCGCGCGGCATGTGCCGTCAGCTCATCCAGGCGACGGCGCCGCGCGAATTCACGCAGCTTGCCCGCAATCCTGCGCGCAATGTGCTGATTGGCGGAAGGAACACGGTGTTCGCGCCTGCCTACGGCTCGCCCTTCATCCGCAGCCTCGACGAAGGCCGCCGCTATGCGCGCATCGAGGACTTCCGCAACTTCGTGAAGCTCGCTTACCTGTCGAACGCGCTGCACCACTCCGGCGGGACAATCTGCGAGCCTGTGGACCTGCCGGTCAACAAGCGCCACTTCGACATGGTGTACAGCCACATGAAGTACAGCGACAAGGCGTTCATGGGCTCGGTGACGCACCCGGATCGCGCCCGCGACACCGTCGAGATGGCGAAGATCCTGTTCGGCGACAGCTACATGGATCCGCTGACTGGCAGGCCGAACACGGTGATCGTCAGCCTGATCAACGTGAACTCGCCGATGACCTATGACTCGACGATGCTGGGCGCCCTGAAGGTGTACGCGCGCGCGAACCAGGCCTGCATCGTGACGCCATTCATACTCGCTGGCGCGATGTCGCCGGTCACGGTCGCCGGCACGGCGACGCAGACGCTCGCGGAAGCGCTCGCCGGCATGGCATTGATCCAGCTCCTCAATCCGGGCGCGCCGATGGTATTCGGCAGTTTCGCGTCCTCGCTGTCGATGCAGTCCGGCGCGCCGACATTCGGCACGCCGGAACCCGCGCTGGTGCTGTACGTGATGGCGGCGATTGCACGCCGCCTTGGTGTTCCGTTTCGCTCCGGCGGCAGCCTGTGCGCATCGAAGATTCCCGACGCCCAGGCGGCCTTCGAATCGGCGCAGACGCTCGTGCCGACCTGCCTCGCCGGCGTGAACTTCGTGCTGCACGTGGCCGGCTGGCTGGAGGGCGGGCTCGCGATGGGCTACGAGAAATTCGTCATGGACGCGGACCAGGCGGGAATGATGCATACGCTGCTCGAGGGCGTGGACCTGTCGGAGAACGGACAGGCGCTGGACGCGATCCGCGAGGTCGGACCGGGCAAGCATTTCCTCGGCTGCGCGCACACGCAGGCGAATTTCGAGACGGCGTTCTACCGCTCGCCGGTCGCCGACAACAACAGCTTCGAACAATGGGAAGCCGAAGGCGGCAAGGACATGGCGCAGCGCGCGAATGCGATGTGGAAGAAGCAGCTCGCCGAATACGTTGCGCCGCCGCTGGATCCGGCCATCGACGAGGCGCTGCTCGATTACGTCAACCGGCGCAAGGCCTCGTTCCCGGATTCGAACGTCTAGGGATTGCCCGACCGCGACCGGCGCCGGCCGCGGCTCGTGCCCTGCGCCGCCGATTCCTTGGCGGGGGGCAGCGCGACGACCTTGCGCAGTTCCGGATAATCCGCGGTCTTGTGCGGAATCGCCATTGCATCGATGAAATGCGCCTGGAACCGCGGCTCTATCGCCGTCTCGATCTTCTCGACGCGCCGCACCAGGTCCTCGATCGTCGTGCGCGCGGTGGAATCGAGGAGCGCGATGCGCGCTCCGGCGCCGGCGGCATTGCCGACCGCGGCGACATTCGCAAGCTCGCAGTCGGGAATCATGCCGAGGACCATCGCGTACTTCGGGTCGATGTGGCTGCCAAAGGCCCCGGCGAGCCCGATGCGGTCGACGCGCTCGATGCCGAGATGATCCATCAGCAGGCGCACGCCGGCATACAGCGCCGCTTTGGCGAGCTGGATCGCGCGAACGTCGTTCTGCGTGATCTTCATCGGCACGGCACCGCGATGCAGGACGTATGAGAACGTCCGGTCGTTCGCGACGATGCGGTCGCTCTGCGCGGCAAGGCGGCCGTCGATGACGCCGTCCTGGTTGATGATGCCGGCCAGGTACATCTCGGCGATCACCTCGATGATCCCGGAACCGCAGACGCCGGTGACGCCAAGCCTGGCAGCAACCTTCCCGAATGCCGGGTCGTCGGACCACAGAGCGCTGCCGATGACCCTGAAGCGCGGCTCGAGCGTCGCGGGATCGATACGCACGCGCTCGATCGCGCCGGGCGCCGCGCGCTGGCCGCAGCTGATCTGCGCGCCCTCGAATGCCGGCCCGGTCGGGCTCGAGCAGGCGAGCAGGCGATCCCGGTTGCCGAGCACGATTTCCGCGTTGGTGCCGACATCCACCAGCAGCGTGATTTCCGCGCGGAGGTCCGGGCGTTCCGCGAGGATCATGCCGGCCGCATCGGCGCCGACGTGACCGGCGATGCACGGCAGGACGTAGATGCGCGCATCGGGATGCACGCCGAGCCCGAGTGAAGAGGCCCGGAGCGTCAGCGAATGATCGATGGCGAGCGCAAAAGGCGCGCCGCCCAGTTCAGTGGGATCGATGCCGAGCACCAGGTGATGCATGATCGGGTTGCCGACGAGCGTAAGCTCGAGGATGTCCGCGGGCTCTATCTTCGCCGCGC
>JBATEA010000034.1:0-6068 GCA_049663745.1 Steroidobacteraceae bacterium
CGGCATTGACCCGGCTCGAGCAGGCTTGCGAAGAAGCCTCCACGAAGTCGAAGACCGGAGCACTCAAGTGCGAACGAGTGACGCTCTACCAGGGCGGCCAGTACTGGATCTACAAGTACAAGCGCTATGAAGACGTGCGCCTGATGTTCGCACCGGAGTATGACATTGCGCAGTTTGGCGGGGACCCGGACAATTTCCAGTTCCCGCGCTGGTGCCTCGACCTGTCGATCCTGCGCGTCTACGAGAATGACAAGCCGGCGAAGACACCCAATCGCCTGCGCTTCAACTGGGCGGGCCCGGATCCCGGCGATGCGACTTTCGTCTCAGGCCACCCCGGCAACTCGGACCGCCTGCTGACGCTCGCGCAGCTCGAGACGCAGCGCACGACGTTCATGCCGTTCTACCTGCTGCGCAACTCGGAGCTGCGCGGTCGCCTGCTGCAGTATTCGAAGTCCGGCGAGGAGCCGCGGCGTACTGCCGAGCAGTACCTGCAACTTCTCGAGAATTCCATCAAGGTGCGCCGCAAACAGCAGGACGCGCTGCTGGACCCGGCCCTGTTCGAAGCGGTCGGCAAGAGCGAGCAGGCGCTGCGCGTCGCGGTGGCCGCGAACCCCACACTCGCCGCCTCGGCCGGCGCCTGGGACGAGATCGCCTCCGCGCAGCAAGTGTGGCGCGACATCCTCGTCGAGTACACGTTCATCGAAGGCAGTGCCGCATTCAATGGCACGCTGTTCCCCTATGCGCGCGCGATCGTGCGCTCCGCGGAGGAACGCACCAAGCCGAACGAGTCGCGGCTGCCGGATTACACGGAAGCGCGCTTGCCCGCCCTGGTGCAGAACCTGAAGGCTGCGGCGCCGATCTATCCGGATCTCGAGGTGCTGCGTCTGTCATTTGGCCTCGAGCGCATGCGCGAGTGGCTGGGACCGGACGACCCGCTGGTGCGCAAGATCTTCGGCAACGATTCGCCGGATGCGTTGGCCAACCGGCTCGTCCGCCAGAGCACGCTTGCGGATCCCGCCGCGCGCATGGCCCTCTATGAGGGCGGCAAGGCCGCCGTCGACGCGAGCCCGGACCCGATGATCCGCTTAGCCTTGGCCGTGGATCCGGCCGCGCGGGAATTGCGCAAGCGCTTCGAGGAACAGGTCGAGGGACCGGTGCAGCGCGGCCAGGAGGCCATTGCGAAGGCGCGCTTCGCCGCCTACGGCACCAGCATCTATCCGGACGCGACCTTCACGCTGCGCCTGTCCTACGGCGCGATGATGGGCTGGAAGGAAAAAGGCCAGGACGTGCGCCCCTGGACCGAAATCGGCCGCGCCTTCGAGCGCGCGACCGGAGAGGCGCCGTTCAAGATCCCGGACCGCTGGCTGGCAGCGAAGGATCGCCTCGACATGACGACGCCGGCGAATTTCACGACCAACAACGACATCCTGGGCGGCAACTCGGGCAGCCCGGTGGTCAATGCGGCCGGTGAGATCGTCGGACTCGCCTTCGACGGCAACATCCACTCGATCTCGGGCAGCTACTGGTTCGACGACCGCATGAACCGTTCGGTCATGGTGCATCCCGCCTACATCAAGGTCGCGCTCGAGCAGGTTTACGGCGCGAAGGCCCTGCTGGACGAGATCGACTCAGGGCGTTGAGCCGTCGCGTTTCGCATCGAGGCGGCAGTCGATCTCGAACTCGTCGCGTACGCGCAGCGCTCCGAGCGCCGCGGTGAAAGGCGTGAGTCCGAGGTCTGCGTGATGCAGCTTGACGCTCGCATGGGCGCTCAGCTTCCCTTCGCCGGATTTCAAGGTCATCGGCACGGAGATGACGCGTTCCTCGCCGCGCAGGCCGACGCGCATTCGCGCCTGGAACTCCGTGGGTCCGCCCTCCAGGCTGTCCACGCTGAGACGCAGCACCGGCTGGCGTGCCGCATCGAGCATTGAAGCACCGAGCATGTTGCGGCGCGTGCCGTCGCGATCGGACTGCGGCACGTCCTTGGCAAAATCGGGACCGGCCTTGGACCGCAGCGCCGGGTCGTCCACCACCAGCGAGTCGAGCGGCAGCTCGAGCGTGAAGCGCGAGTCGCTCACGGGATTTCGCAACCGGATGCTGCCCCGCAACGCATCCGAGCTGATCAAGTGATTGTGCCCGAGCTGGGCCATCGCGCCGTCCCGGTAGACGCGGATTTCGACATGGGAGGCGGCGACGGCATAGCGCTCGTATGGCCCCGCGGGCTCAGTCACCGCAACCTTCGGCGCTGCCGGCGGCGGAGCCTTCGGCGGCAGCGCGCAACCGATGGGCAATGCGAGTAATGCGATCAGGAACTTACGCATTGTCGTATTCTCCAAGACCTGATGCCCATTCGGAACACGCCGGCCCGTTATGGTTCCGTCGCCCAGACCATGCACTGGGTGATCGTGGGCCTGCTGATCGTGCAGTTCACGCTGGCCAAGCTCGCCGACGCCCTGCCGCTCGGCCCTGACAAGGTGGGTACTCTGGCACGGCACAAGTCCGTTGGCATTACGATCCTGATGCTCGCGATCCTGCGCCTGGCCTGGCGCCTGTTCGATACGCCGCCGCCCCTGCTCGCGATGCCGCGCTGGCAGGCGACGACCGCCCGCGTCACGCACTTTGCAATGTACGCGCTGCTGTTCGCGATGCCGCTGACGGGTTGGATGATGTCCTCGGCGTCCAACTACCCGGTCAGCTGGTTCGGCCTCTTCCAGCTTCCGGACCTAGTCGGTCCGGATCACGACTTCAAGGAGGCGCTGGAAGACATCCACGAAACGTTCTTCAACATCCTCGCGACGATCGCCGGCCTGCACGTCGCCGCCGCGCTGAAGCACCAGTTCATCGATCACGACGGCCTGTTGTACAGGATGCTGCCATGGCGATCCCATTGAGACTTCTGTCCTGCGCCTTGCTCGTCGTGCTCCTGCCTGCCGTCGCGGCGGCGGCCGCCTGGCAGGGCGACCAGCATTCGGGCGCGCTGCGATTCACCGCGACCCAGGCGGGCGCGAAATTCGCGGGTCATTTCGGCCAGTTCAAGGTCCGCTTCGACTTTGATCCCGAAAATCCCG
Source organism: Steroidobacteraceae bacterium (assembly GCA_049663745.1). GTDB lineage: Bacteria > Pseudomonadota > Gammaproteobacteria > Steroidobacterales > Steroidobacteraceae > SCUD01. The sequence continues at coordinate 3,066 of JBATEA010000034.1, forward strand.
CGAAAGGGGTCCTCGACGTCACGATCGCGACCGCGTCAGCCGACACCTCCGACGCGGAACGCGACGAGGTGCTGCACGGCCGCGATTTCTTCTGGGTCGAGCATTTTCCGGAGGCGACGTATCACGCGGACGGATTCAAGCGTGACGGCAAGTCCTGGGTCGCCAGCGGCAAACTGACCCTGCGCGGCGTCGCGCAACCCGTCACCGTGCGATTTGAAACGAATCCGAAGCTGCAACGGCTCGGCATGAATGGCGGCGCCACTCTGCGCCGGCTGGAATTCGGTGTCGGACAAGGGGACTGGAAGGAGACCACCTGGCTTGCCGACACGGTGGATGTGGCTTTCGACCTCAGCCTCCAGCAGGGAACTGCCGCAGCCAGCCCGTGATGCCGTGACGCGCGGCCGCGCGATCGGGCAATTGCGCTAGAGTCCTGCCGATGGACAGCGCCAGGCCCCAGTTGGTTTCCGATCTGCCGGCATGCGTCGAGCAGGTGCTGTCGCAGGTCGGCAAGCGCATCGTGCTGTGCGCCCCGATCGCGGTCGGCAAGCCGGTCGCGCTGGTCAACGAGTTCTACCGGCGGGCCGCGGCCGACCCCGCGATCAACCTGACCATCCTGACCGGCCTGACGATGCACAGGCCGCGCGCCCACAGCGAACTCGAGCGGCGCCTCGTCGAGCCGATGGCCACGCGTGTCTTCGGCGACATGCCGGAACCCGAATGGGTGGCGCCGCTCCAGGAGAGCGCACTGCCCGCGAACATCGCGGTCCATGAATTCTTCATGGAGCCGGGCGCCTACCTGTCGTCGGCGCTGGCGCAACAGTCCTACGCCAGCATCAACTACACGCATGTCGCGCGCGCGGTCACGTCGGCCGGCGCCAATGTCATCGCGCAGCAGATCGCGCGACGCGTGACGCCGGAAGGCGCGAGCGTGAGCCTCGGCTCGAATCCCGACGTCACCGTGGATCTACTGCCGTTCTTCGAGGCGAAGCGCCGCGCGGGTACGCCGGTTGCGGTCATCGGCCAGGTGAACGACCGGATGCCCTACCTGTTCGGCGATGCGGTCGTGCCGGAGTCGGCATTCGACTTCATCGTGGACGATCCGCGCGGCTATCACGACCTGTTCAGCCCGCCGAACCTGCCGATCACGACCGCCGACCATGCGATCGCTCTCGCGGCCAGCATGCTGGTGCGCGACGGCGGCTCGCTGCAGATCGGCATCGGCGAGCTTGGCGACGCCATCGTCTACGCCCTGATGATGCGTCATGCACAGAATGCCCTGTGGCGGCGCGTGCTCGTGGACACCGGCATCGGGCCGCGCTTCGTGACGGAGCGCGCCGCAATCGGCGGCGATGCGCCATTCGCGCAGGGCCTCTACGCGGTTACCGAGATGTTCGTGGACGGGTTCCTGGACCTGTACCGCGCGGGAATTCTCAAGCGCCGCGTCGAGCCGGAAGGCGTGCTGCTGCACGGCGCGTTCCTGCTGGGGCCACGCGCCTTCTACGAGGAGCTGCGCGCGATGCCGGAGGCCGAGCGCGCGCTTTTCCGGATGATGCCCGTCAGCTTCACGAATGACCTGATGGGGCCGGGCTGGGAGACGAAGATCGCGCAGCGCCGGCACGCGCGCTACATCAACAGCGCGATGATGGCGACGCTCGGCGGCGCGATCGTTTCCGACGGGCTCGCGGACGGGCGCGTCGTCAGCGGCGTCGGCGGCCAGTACAACTTCGTTGCGCAGGCCTTTGCCCTGCCCGGGGGCCGCTCGCTGATCGCGTTGCGATCGACACGCGAAAGTGGCGGCAGGCTCGAGTCCAACGTCCGTTACAACTACGGCCACGTGACGATCCCGCGCCACCTGCGCGACATCTGCCTGACGGAGTACGGCGTCGCCGACCTGCGCTGGAAGAGCGATGCCGAGGTCGCCGCCGCGATGCTCAATATCACCGACTCGCGTTTCCAGCCGGCGCTGCTCGCCGAGGCGCAGCGCGCGGGCAAGCTGCCGGCGAGTCACAAGATCCGCGACCTGCATCGCAAGAACCTGCCCGAGGCGCTCGAACGTGCGTTCGCGCCGCATCGCGCCGCGGGCCTCTTTGGCGAGCTGCCTTTCGGCAGCGACCTCACGACGGAGGAGATTACGCTCGGCAGGCAACTGCGGCGGCTGAAGGCGCGGAGCGGTTCCGTGAGCGGGAAGCTCCGGCTTGCGGCGCGCCTGCTGGCGCCATTGCCGCGGGATCAGGCGTCGAAAGCCTGCCTCGCGCGCATGGATCTCGCCGCGCCGCGCGGGCTGCGTGAGCGACTGTTGCGGCGGATCGTCGCCGCAGCGCTGACCACACCATAGAAAAATTGCGGCCGGCTAGTGGCCTGCGGCAGCCAGCAGCCGGTCGATCAGTCGCTCAGCCTTTTCGCGATAACTGTCGCCGAACAGGTTCAGGTGGTTCAGCACGTGATAGAGATTGTAGAGAGCGCGGCGCGTGCCGGCTGCCTGGTCGAGCGGCCAGGTGGCCGCATAGGCTGAGTAGAACCGCGGACCGAAACCCCCGAATAGCGTGGTCATCGCAATATCAGCCTCGCGGTCCCCGTAATAAACCGCAGGATCGAAGACGACCGGCGTGCCGTCGGTGAGCGCGCCGCGATTGCCGCTCCACAGGTCGCCGTGCAGCAGCGACGCTGCCGGGCGATAGCTCGCGAAGAACACGTCCATCAAGTCGGCGAGCCGCCGGCCGCGATCCTGCAGGCCCCCGGAATGGCCATTGCGCGCCGCGAGATCGAGCTGGTACAGCAGGCGCCGCTCGCGCCAGAAGCTGACCCAATCCTCCGACACATCATTACGCTGCGCCGTGGCGCCGATGAAATTGTCGCGTTCGAGCCCAAAGGCGGGGCCGCGATTCCTGTGCTGCCAGGCGAGCGCCTCGCCGAATTTCTCCTCGGTCGCGGCGTCGGGCTCGACGATATCCAGCCATTGGAGGACCAGGAAGGCTTCGTCGCCCGCGCTGCCCAACGCGAGCG
>JBATEA010000035.1:0-1948 GCA_049663745.1 Steroidobacteraceae bacterium
TGAGGCGCCAGTCGTGAATTGCCATGGTCATCGCGAGAACTGCAGTTGCACGGTATTTGCTGACCCGCTCCATCCGGCCGAGTTCCGCAAGTCATTAAAATAACTGGATTTTCACGCGCGGATTACTCTTTCTAGGCAGTTGTTCAGTCGTTGACACTATGTCAATGCAGGTCTAGACTGGCCCGGTGTCATACGTCGCCGAACGCCGTGAAGAAGAGAAAGAGCGCCGCCGCGCCGAGATCGTCGACGCGGCCGAGCTGCTCTACGCCGAAGTCGGCTGGGACGCCGTCACGATGGAGCGCGTCGCGAAGAAAGCCCGCCTCTCGCGCGCGCTGATCTACGTCTACTTCCAGGACAAGAACGACCTGCTGCTCGCGATCGCCGAGCGTGCCCTCGCCGACCTGCGCGAGCGCTTCGTCAGCGCCGCAGCCGCGCAGAAGGCCGGTCTCGACAAGGTGCAGGCCATCGGCCGCGCCTACGTGCAGTTCCAGCAGGAGCTGCCATACCGCTTCGATGCCTGCAGCCGCTTCCACGCGCACCAGGCGGCAGGCCAGCCGACTGACGACGCCTGCGCCGCCGCCGGCGACGCCGTCATCGCCGTGATCGTGGACGCGCTGATTCAGGGGCAGGCCGACGGCTCGATTCGCAAGGACATCGGCAACCCCGCGCAGGTCTGCGTGATGTTGTGGGCATTCACCCACGGCCTGATCCAGATCGGCACCAACAAGACGCAGGAGATCGCGCGCCACGGCGTCGATGTCCCGCAATTGATGGAAGGATCGTTCGCGATGCTGCGTTACATGCTCGCGGCGAAGGCCGGCGGTTGATTTCTTTGGGTCATGGATTGACTGATGCGAAGGTTCTCGACAACCGCTCATTTCCTCCTCCCGGGATTCGCGCTCTCGCTGTCGCTCGCGGCTGCGGCCGCCGCCACCCCTGATGCGCCGGCGGTCCAGCGCGTCGCCGATGCGCTGGTCGCCGAGGCGCTCGAATCGAATCTCGGATTGACCGCTGTCCAGGCGGGCGTGGACCAGCGCCTCGCCGCGCTCGATGCGGCACGCGCGCGATTCCTGCCGACGCTCGACCTGCAGTTGCGCTACTCGCGCGCCGACGGCGGGCGCAAAATCGAACTGCCCGTCGGCGACCTGCTGAACCCCGTCTACAGCTCGCTGAATTCACTTCTAGCCGCCTCCGGCCAGCCCGCGCCATTCGCGCCGATCGCGAACCAGAGCTTCAGCTTCCTGCGGGACCGCGAGCAGGACTCCGTGCTGCGGCTTTCGCAGCCGCTTTACGACGCGCGCATCGGCGCAGCGCGCCGCGAGGCTGCCTACGGCTACGATGCCGCGCGCTACGGCCACGACGCCTATCGCCTGCAACTCGAACGCGACGTCCGCCAGGCCTATTACCGCTGGCTCGCTTCGCGCGAGGCGATCGAAATCCTGTCCGCCACGCACGAGCTCGCCAAAGAAAACGAAAGGGTCAATGACAGCCTGTATCGCAACGGCAAGGTCACCCGCGACCTCGTGCTGCGCGCCGAGGCGGACCGGCTCGAGATCGACCAGGAATTGACGCGCGCCCGCGCCACCGAGTCGCTGGCGCGCCGTTACGTGAATCTCCTGTGCAATGCGCCGCTCACGCGTGAACTCGAAAGCGCCACGGTCACCGACGCGGACCTGCCGCGGCTCGCCGCCGGCGTACCGCATGCAGCGGCGTCGCTCGAGGACAGCGCGGTCGGGCGCCGGGCGGAATTGCGCCAGCTCGAGGCCGGTGTCGCGGCGGCCGGCGAGTCCGAGCGCATCGCCAGGGCCGCGTTCAAGCCGCAGGTCGCGCTCGCCGTCGACGCCGGCACACAGGGCGGCGAGTGGGATTACAGCGACCAGGATCCGTACGTGATGGCGTCGGTGATCGTGCGCTTCAACCTCTTCAGTGGCGGGGCTGACCGTGCATC
>JBATEA010000036.1:0-5897 GCA_049663745.1 Steroidobacteraceae bacterium
GGCCCGCGAATATGCGGACCCTGGATTCGTCACTGCAGGCGGACTCCGGCTGTATTACGCGCTGACATTGCTGAGCGACCTGCCTCCAGCGATTGCGGGCAGTTACGCTGTTGTGCAGAGACGCAATCTAGCTCTACTGACAATCACGCTCGCGCCGGCGACCGGCATCGGCACCGAGCGGCTCGCGGCCAATGAGCTCGAGGCGGCGGCAGTGACGCTCATCGGCGTGCGACATACTCTGCCGTTGCGTCGTGTCGACGAGGCCGGCGGCCCGACTTATCTGGCAGTGGTCACGGTGCGTGATCGCGAGCCGATCACGATCGAGATCCGGGCGCGCGCCATCGCAGGCGGCCCCGAATTCACGGCTCGATGGACCCGGGAGTTCGATCTCGAGTGAAATTCGCCATTGCATGGCGAGCCGTAAAAAACCGCATAAAATAGCTCTCGACCCACTTATGCCACGGGATTTTCCGTGGTATCGTGCGCGCCGACATCAATTCAAGGCGGGACTCTCCCGCCCTGCCAATACCACAGGAGACATCTCAATGGCGAAGAAGAACGCGGCTCCGACGAAGTCGCAGATCGTATCGGCGGTCGCGGGCGCGACCGATCTAAGCAAGAAGCAGGTCGGTGCAGTGCTCGATTCGCTGAATGGCGTCATGAAGAAGGCGCTGAAGGGCGCCGGCGTTTTCACGATGCCCGGCGTATGCAAGATGCGCGTCGTGAAGAAGCCCGCCACGAAGGCGCGCGAAGGCGTCAACCCCTTCACGGGCGAGAAGATGATGATCAAGGCCAAGCCGGCCTCCAAGAAGGTGCGTATCCGCGCCCTCAAGAACCTCAACGAGATGGTCGGCTGACGCCAGCCATCCTGTCGTTTGCCAGGTAATTGACGGGGCGGCAGGTGGCCGCCCCGTTCGTTTTTCAGCGGGCTGCGTCCAGGTGGCGGCCCAGCCAGGCCCCGACCAGCGAGCGCACCACGGTCAGGCGACCGTGAAAGAAATGCTCGGCGCCCGCCACGATTTCGACTTCCGGCGCGGGTTCCAGGGTCCGGGTCCAGCCCAGCACGGCTTCGTGATTGACGAGCTCGTCGGCGTCGCCCTGCACGACCAGCCAGGGGCAGCGCGGAACTTCGAGCCGCGCGAAATCGAAGCGTTGCACTGGCGGAGCGACCGTCACCAGCAGTTCTGCGTCACGGGCCGCGGCGAGGCGCAGCGCGACGTAACTTCCAAATGAAAAGCCGAGCGCCCACAGCCGACTGGCGCCAAGTTCGAGCCGGCACCAGTCGGCGATCGTCGCCGCGTCTTCGGACTCCCCCACGCCGTTGTCATGAGTCCCGCCGCTTGCGCCGACACCCCGGAAGTTGAAGCGCAGGCTGGTGACGCCCTGATCCTGCGCCGCGCGAGCCAGCGTGTGCACGACCTTGTTCTGCATCGTGCCGCCGAAGAGTGGATGGGGATGGCAGCAGATCGCGACGATGCCCGCGAGCGCGTCCGGCGGCCGCTCGATCAGCGACTCGATCGGCCCGGCCGGCCCGGCGATGGCAAGTCTTTCCGCAATCGGCGCGTGTCGTGTCATTTCGATTCCATCATCGACTGTCGTCCGCGACGCGCTTTCGCCGCGCGCTACGCTCCGCTCCGGGCCTGCCAGCGCGCCCAGTCCTCCGGCGTGTCCACATCGAAGGCGCCTTCCGGAAAATCGACCAGCGCCACGCCATCGCCCTCACGCTCGAGCACGGACCGCGCACCCACGTCACCCGAGAGCGCAAGCAGCGCCGCAAAGCGCTCGCGGAGGAAAAGCACCGGCGGACCGATGACGGCGTTCCACCGGCAGGCGACGATCGCCTTGCCGGTGTTGCGCTGCGTCGTGACGAGCGCCTGGAGGAGCGCGGATGAAACCGCCGGCTGATCGCAAAGCAGCACGATTGCCGCGTCAATGTGCTCCGGCAGGGCCTGGATCCCGCGACGCAGGGAACTCGCGATTCCTTCCCGCCATCCGGGGTTCTCTACTGCGCGCGCGCCCAGGCCTGCAAGGGCTGCGCGCACGCTCTCGGCCTCGGCGCCCACGACCACGACTATCGGTGAGCACGCGGCTCCGACCGCACTGTCGGCAACGTGACGCACGAGGCACTTGCCGCCGAATTCGAGGAGCTGCTTCGCCCGGCCCAGGCGCGAGGACACCCCCGCTGCAAGCACGATGGCCGCGATGCCCAGGTCCCGACTTCCGTCGCCATGCGCATATCTAACCATCGTGGATCGGTGCATTGCGATCCCGCAAACGTCCGCCGCTTCGCGCCGTGAGCTCGGCCCGGATCTCCGACATGATGGAGAGTGCAATCTCCTCGGGCGTCTCGGCACCGATGTCGAGGCCCGCCGGCGCATGGATTCGCGTGCGCAGTTCGGGCGAAGGCTCGATGCCCTCTTTCGCGAGTTCCGCAAGGATGCGTTCGGAGCGCTGTCGCGGTCCCAGCAGGCCGAGATAGGCAAAAGGCCGCGTGAGCAGCGTGCGCAGGTAGGAACGATCGTGGGCATAGGAATGGGACATGACGAGCACGATGCTCCCGTCGTCGGGTTCGAAAGCATCGGCGAGGCGCTCGGGGTCGCAGACCACAACGCGTGAGGCGCCTGGGAAGTGCTCCTGGCGCGCGAAAGCAGGCCGGTGGTCGGCCACGCCGACGTCGAATCCCAGTTCCACCGCGAGGCGCGCGACCGGCTGTGCATCGGGTCCCGCACCCAGGATCCAGAGTTCTGGGAACGGACGCACGGACTCGACGAGAATTTCGAGCGGGCCGGCCGCCGATTCGATCGTCACGTTGCGGTGTCGGCCGCTCCGGAGCACGGCATGTGCGTGCGGACCGATTTCAGAGGCGACGGACTCGCCTGCGAGATCGCCTGCAAGTGGCTCGCCATCCAGCAGCCAGCAACGCGCAGCGAGAGGCAGGTGCCCGACCGGGCGGAAGACTGTGACGAGCACCAGCTCCCGGCGCGCTTCCAGGCAGCTAGCGATGAGAGCGAGGTGGCCTCCAGTGGGCCCTTCCGGCACGCGCTCGACCAGCACCTCGATAGTGCCGTTGCAGCCGAGGCCCAGGCCAAAGATCAGGTCCTCGTTGCTGCGGGCGTCGTAGGTGACGGTGATTGCGCGGCCAGTTGCGAATACCGGCCGCGCGCGCTCGATGAGATCGGCCTCGAGGCAACCGCCGGACACCAGTCCGACGCGCGTCCCGTCCGCCGTCAGGAGCATGCGCGCGCCGGCCCGGCGGTATGCGGAACCGGCCACGCGCATCACCGTTGCGAGTGCCGCGACATCGCCGCGACTGCGCACGCGCTCGAATTTCGCAATCAAATCCCGCAGGTCGCGCATCTCAGCGTTTGTAGACGACGCCTTCCTTCATGACGAAGCTGACGTGCTCCATCACGTGGATATCGGCGAGCGGATCGCCCGGCACGGCCACTATGTCCGCCAGCTTGCCGCTCTCGATGCTGCCCAGGCGGTCCTCGATGCCCAGGTAGCGCGCCGGCACGATCGTTGCGGAGCGGATTGCCGCCATTGCCGGCATCCCGGCCTCCACCATGAATCCGAATTCCCTGGCATTGCCGCCGTGCGGACCGACACCGGTGTCCGTGCCGAACATGATCGTGATGCCGGCTTTCCAGGCCTTCGCGAACGTGCCCTGGATCTTTGGCCCGACCTCGAGCGCCTTGGGACGGATGATCGCCGGAAAATAGGTCGGGTCCTGCGCCTGTTCATAGACCCACTTGCCGGCGGAAATCGTCGGCACGTAATAGGTGCCCTTCTGCTTCATCAGGCGCATGGTCTCGTCGTCCATGAACGTGCCGTGCTCGATCGAGTCCACGCCGGCGATCACGGCGCGCCGGATGCCCTCGTTGCCGTGCGCGTGAGCCGCGACCTTCAGGCCGTAGTCGTGGGCGGTCGATACGATTGCGGCGAGTTCCTCGTCGGTGAACTGCGCTCCGGCTCCGGATTTTTCCTGCGACAGCACGCCGCCGGTCGCCATGATCTTGATGGAGTCGACACCGTCCTTGTAGCGCTGCCGCACGGCTTCGCGGCAGCTGTCCGCGCTGTCGCAGACCGCGTGCAGGCGCGGATCGTCGCTGGTGAGGAACGGGCCCCAGGCGTTGCCTGGATCCGCGTGGCCGCCCGTCGAGCCGATCGCGCGCCCCGCCGTGAAGATGCGCGGGCCCGTGATCCTGCCGTCATCGATCGCGTGCTTGAGCGCAATCGACACATTGAACTGGTCGCCGAGATTGCGCACCGTCGTGAAGCCCGCAAGCAGCGTGCGCATGGCGAATGGCACCGAATCGTAGGCCCGATCCGCCTCGCCTTTCTTGATGGCGTCGAGTTCGCTCCGCCGGCTTTGCTCGCCCGTCAGGTGAACGTGCATGTCCATCAGGCCCGGCAGCACGGTCGCGGACGACAGGTCGATCGTCTCGTCGCCGGCGCCGGCCGCGCGGAATCCGGCCTCGACCGCCGTGATCCGGTTGCCGTCCACCACGATGGTCACGCGTTCGCGCGGCGCATCCGCCACGGCGTCGATCAGCCGGCCTGCGTGAATGAGCGTCGCTGCGCTGGCGGTTCCCGCCGACAGCAGCAGGCAGGCGGCCACCGCGGTTTCCCGGAATCGAATCATCACACCTCTCCCCACTGTTGCGCCGACACGCGCGTTCATTGCGCCTGCGGGCCGGTCGTCACGGTCTCGACCGCGAGCAGCTCGATCTCGAACAGCAGCGTCGAGTTTGGCGGAATGGCCCCCATGTCGCGGCCGCCGTATCCGAGCGAGGGCGGGATGATCAGGCGCCGCAGGCCGCCGACCCGCATCCCCGTGACGCCGCGGTCCCAGCCCTTGATCACGTGGCCGCCGCCAAGCGGGAACGAGAATGGCTGGTGGCGTTCGCGGGAGCTGTCGAACTGGCGGCCACGCTGGCCCTTCGCCTTCTCGTCGTAGAGCCAGCCCGTGTAATGCACGACGCAGACCATGCCCGGCAACGCCTCGTTGCCGATCCCGACCACAAGGTCGGTGATCACCAGGGGCTCGTTGGGCTGCGCGGCGGGCGCCGGAGGCTCCTGCGCACCGGCCTGCCATGCGCACCAGCCCAGCACGCCGGCGACCATCGCGAACCGCGCGGCGCTTTTCACCTGGACGGTTCCGGCTTGAAGTCGAGCGCGGCCGAATTGATGCAATAGCGCTGCCCGGTCGGCTGCGGACCATCGTCGAACACGTGACCGAGATGGGCGCCGCAGTTTGCGCAACGCACTTCGGTGCGGCGCATCCCATGCGATCCGTCCTGGCGTGCCTCGACTTGCGCTACTGCCACCGGCTGCCAGAATGACGGCCAGCCGGAGCCTGAGTCGTACTTCGCCCCGGACGAAAAGAGATTTTCCCCGCAGCACACGCACAGGTACATACCAGTGCGCTCGTTGTGGTAGTGCTCGCCCGTGAATGCGCGCTCCGTGCCCTGCTGGCGGGTCACGTAGTACTGCTCCGGCGTCAGGCGCGCGCGCAATTCTTCGTCGGTCGGCTTCCTGCCGCTCATAAGGTTCCCCAAAGATATCAGCTTTGCAGCCGCCCGCGAACGCGGCCGGTCAGTGCTTGCCGAGCAGCCAGTCGTTCAGCCGGCGGACGAAGCCGGCTGGATCCGGCAGCGTCCCGCCTTCCGCGATCTGCGCCTGGTCTGCGAGCAGGGCGGCGAGCGAGTCGAAACCCGGACCGTCCGGCAGCAGCTTGAGCCGCGCGATCAGCGGATGCCCTGGGTTCAGTTCCAGCCAGGGCCGTGATTCGGGCATTTTCTGACCGGCGGCCTCGAGCAGCCGGCGCAACTGCGGCCCGGGATCCGCCGCATCGCGCACCAGGCAGGCAGCCGACTCAGCGAGGCGCGTGCTCG
>JBATEA010000037.1:0-4888 GCA_049663745.1 Steroidobacteraceae bacterium
ATCTATCACTACGACCCGTCCAAGCTGAAGTTCATCCAGCCGGCGGAATTGCCGCTTTATCCCGCGGGCGCGCAGGTGGGTGTCGAGATCCGCGTGGTGGGCAACGATGCCGGCGAGCAGCTCTCGATCCTGGCCGGAACGCTCGCGCGCCTCGACCGCGAGGCACCCGACTACGGAGTCGGCAAGTACAACGATTTCAACACCTTCTACTACCAGGCTGCCTCCGGCACTTCGGGTGGATCCTCCGGTTCGCCGGTGATCGATATCGACGGCCGCGTGCTGGCCCTGAATGCCGGCGGCTCGACCGGGGCCGCCTCCAGTTTTTACCTGCCGCTGCCGCGCATCGTGCGCGCGCTCGCGCTGCTGCAGGCTGGAAAGCCGGTCAGCCGCGGCACGCTGCAGACGGTGTTTCGCTACACGCCCTACGACGAATTGCGCCGCCTCGGATTGCCTGCCGCCATTGAATCCGCCGCTCGCGCTGCGGCCCCTGCACGAACCGGCATGCTGGTCGTGACCGAGGTCCAGCCGGGCGCGGCGGCCTACGGCCTGCTCGCCATCGGCGACATTCTCGTGGCCATGAATGGCCGCAAGGTTTCCGATTTCGACGCGCTGGACACGTTGCTCGACGACAGCGTGGGCGGTCAGGTGGAACTCGCAATCGTACGCGGCGGCGAGTCCCGGACGGTCCGGCTGCCGGTGCAGGACCTGCACTCGATCACGCCCGCCGAGTACCTGGAAATCGGCGACGGCGTATTGCACACGCTGTCCTGGCAGATGGCCCGGCACATGAATGTGCCGGTCGCAGGCGTCTACGTCGCGAATCCCGGCTACATGTTCAGCAACGCGGGCATCCCTCGCGGCGCGGTGCTGACCGAGCTGGATGGCCGGCCAATGACGAATATCGCGGATGCGCTGGCCGTGTTCAGGAGCCTGGGCGACCGGCAGCGCGTGACCGTGCGTTTTTTCACGATGGAAGAGAGCCGCACGCCGCAACTGAGGTCGCTGCGCATCGATCGCGACTGGTTCCCGGCGCGCTACTGCCGGCGCGACGACTCGGTCGGGCTGTGGCCCTGCGAGGTCGTGTCGGCGGGTCCGGATGCGCCTCCGCCGCAGCCCGGCACGACGCAGTTTGCGCGCACCGGCGACCGCCTCGTCGACGCGCTGGCGCCATCCCTGGTGCTGGTCGAATTCAGCATGCCGTACTCCGTGTCCGGCGTGACCGAGCGCAATTACCACGGTACCGGGATCGTCATCGACGCGGAGCACGGCCTCGTCGCCGTGGATCGCAATACGGTGCCGGTCGCAATCGGGGACGTGCGCCTGACGTTCGCCGGCACGATCGAAGTGGATGGCCGTGTCGAATACGTGCATCCGCTTCACAATCTGGCGGTCGTGCGCTACGACCCGAAGCAGCTGGGGAGCACGCCGGTGCGAGCGGTGCGGCTCGCGGACCGGCTGCCCGAGACCGGCGAGATCGTGAATGTTGTCGGCTTGCACGCCGACAACCGGGTGGTGTCGCAGAAGGCGACAGTCGCATCGATCGGGCCGGTCGGGTTTCCGCTGTCGCGAACGCTGCAGTTCCGCGACTCGAATCTCGAGGTCATCGACCTGGTCAACGGGCCGGCGGATTACGACGGGCTGATCGTCGATCGTCACGGCGAGGTCGTGGCGTTGTGGTCGAGCTTTGCCTACGAGAACGGCCGCGAACTCGAGCAGCAGAACATGGGCGTACCGGCGAGCATGGTGAAGGACATGCTCGAGCACGCGCGCGACGGCCTGCCACTCTATTCCGCGGAGGCGGAATTCGGCCTGCTGTCGCTGGCCGAGGCGCGCCGGCTCGGGCTGGACGAACAATGGATTGAGCGACTGACGGCGCACAATCCGCAGCGCCGCCAGGTTCTGACGATCGAGCGGCTGGTCGCCGGCACGCCGGCCGCGCGCAATCTGGTGCCCGGCGACCTGCTGCTCGCCGTGGACGGAAACGTCGTCAACAGTTTCAACGACGTCAGCGCCGCGGTACGTTCGCCGCATGTCGCGCTGACCCTGTGGCGCTCCGGCGCCGAGGTCACGATTCCGCTCGACACGGTGCTGCTGTCCGGGCGCGACATCGACCGCGTGTTGATCTGGGCGGGCGCGACATTACAGGAGCCGCATCGCGCGATGGCGGCGCAGCGCGCCATAGAGCCGGGCGGCGTCTTCATCGCGTTCTTCATGTACGGCTCGCCGGCATCGCGCTACAAACTGTGGGCCGGCCGACGCATCACCGAGGTCGACGGCATCCCGGTGCCGGACCTGGATGCCTTCATCCGCGCGGTTTCGGGCCGTCCGGACCATTCCTCGCTGCGGCTGAAGACCGTCGCGTGGAACGATGCCGCGGAAGTCATCACGTTGCGTCTCGACCGCCATTACTGGCCGGCCTACGAGCTGCGGCGCAACGAGGACCGCTGGCATCGCGTGCCGCTGGAGTGAGGGCAGCAAATGCTGCCCGACCCAGCCCGCATCGAGGAGGCCGTCGCGCTGCTGAATGCCGGCGAACTCGTGGCGTTCCCGACGGAAACGGTCTATGGGCTCGGTGCCGACGCGCGAAACGCAGCGGCGGTCGCCAGGATCTTCGTGGCCAAGGGGCGCCCGTCCAGCCACCCGCTGATCGTCCACGTGAGCGGCCTCGCGGCTGCAAGGGGATGGATCGGCGAACTGCCGGATGCGGCAAAGCGGCTTGCCGAGGCATTCTGGCCGGGACCGCTGACGCTCGTCCTGCCAAAAGCCGCGGGCGTTTCAGAGGGCGTCACCGGTGGTCAGCCGACCGTGGCGCTGCGTGCACCGGCCCATCCCGTGGCACGCGCACTGCTCGCCGCGTTCGGCGGCGGCATCGCCGCGCCGTCGGCGAACCGTTATGGCCGGATCAGCCCGACCCGCGCAGCCGACGTGCAGGAAGAACTCGGGGATCGCGTCGCGCTGATCCTGGACGGCGGTGATTGCGAGGTCGGCGTCGAATCCACGATCGTCGCCTGCGTTGGCGGTCAGGTGACGCTGTTGCGCCCGGGGGCCATTTCACGATCACAGCTCCGCGACATCGTGGGTCAAGTGGCGGACGCCGATGCGGCTTCGCCACGCGCGCCGGGGCGCGACCGTTCGCACTACGCCCCGCTCACCCCGGTTTCGCTGATCGATCCCGCGCGATTGCGGCCCGAGATCGAGCGTGCACTCGCTGCAGGCGAAAGGATCGCGGTGCTTGCGCGGGGTGCCGCTCCGGTGGCATCGGATCGGCTGGCGTGGCGCCGGCTGGGTGACCAGCCCGCGGAATACGGCCGCGCACTGTACGCGACGCTGCGCGAACTGGATCGCACCGGGGCGGCGCGCATCCTCGTCGAGGACGTGCCGGGCGACGAACCCTGGGCCGCGGTCGCCGATCGCCTTCGGCGCGCTGCGGCGCAGGTCACGGACGGTGCGGTGACCGACGCTACTTGACCCGGACGTTCTCGGTCAGCAGTGCGTTGATATCGGCAATGCCCTGGTCGTCCAGCGTGCCGGCTGCGAGCCGCAGCCGCAGCACGTTCAGCAGGTAGTCATAGCGGCTGCGCGCATAGTTGGTCTGCGCCTCGAACAGCCGCTGGCGCGCTTGCAGGACATCCACCGACGTGCGGGTTCCGACCTCGTATCCCGCCTCGGTCGCCTGCAGCGCCGTGTTTGCGGACTCGACCGCCTGGCGCAGCGACTGCACGCGCGCAACCTCGGCGCTGACGCCGAGATAGGCGTCGCGCGTCTCGCGTTCGGTCTCGCGCGCGGTGCGTTCCAGGCGTTCCCTGGCGGCCTGGTGCCGGTACTGGGCCTGCCGCACGCGTGAATTGGTCGCGCCTCCCGAATAAATCGGCACCGTGACCTGCAGCGATGCGGTCGTATCGTGCGCATCCGAATTGTCCTGGCCGCTGGTCGTGCCGGTGATGTCCGCCGCCGAATCGAAGCCGGTGCGCGAAACGACGAGATCGAGGCTGGGGAAATGGCCGCCGCGCTCGGCGCTGATGTCCTGGCGCGTGATGTCCGCTGCGAGCCGGCTGGAAATCAATCGCGCGTTCTGGTCCAGCGCAAGCTTCACCCAGTCGTCGGCGTTCGCGGGGTTGGGTCCCGCGAGCGGCATGTCGGCGCCGGGCTTCGAGAGTTCATCGAAAGTATTGCCGGTCAGCTCGCGCAGCTGCTCCTGCGCGGTCGCGAGATTGCGCTTGGCCTGGATCAGGTTCGCCGTCGCGGAATCGAACGCGGCCTTGGCTTCCTGCACGTCGGTGACCGCGATCAGTCCGACTTCGAAGCGCTTCTCCGACTGCTCGAGCTGGCGCTCGATGGCGTCGTGCGCGGCCTGTGCCGCCTCGAGCGTGTCCTGCGCGGCCAGAACGTTGAAGTAGGCTTCCGAGGTCCGCAGGATCAGGTCCTGCTGCGCCGCGTGATAATCGGCCTCGGCCTGCGCGCTTTCGGCGTCCGCGCGCTTGAGCGCAGCCCAGTTCTGCCAGCGGAACACGCTCTGGCGCAAGGTCAGGTTCCAGCTCTCGGCCGTTCCATTGCGGCTCTGCTGGAACGGCACGGGCGGAGAACCCGGGTCGATGAATGTGCTCGTGCCATTCGATTCGCCGTCGTCATAGCGCCCGCCGGCCGTCACCTGCGGCAGCAGCGCGGAGAGCGCCTGCGGTTTCGATTCACGCGCCGCGCGGCGATTCGCTTCCGCTTCGCGGATCAGCGGATCGTTTTTCAGCGCCTGCTGGTAAATCGAGCCGAGGTCGGCCGCGCCCGCCAGCGGCGCGGCACCAAACGGCGCAGCGGCGAGGGTGGCGGCGAGCAGGGTGGAACGGATGCAAAGCCTGGTATTCATGCGAAGTCATTCCTTGGCGCAGTGTGGGCG
>JBATEA010000038.1:0-3889 GCA_049663745.1 Steroidobacteraceae bacterium
CCATCAAATCGCCCGCTGAACAGCAGGCGATGCGGGTCGCCGGGCGCCTGGCGGCCGACGTCCTGGACATGATCACGCCTCGGGTGCTCGCGGGCGTCACCACCGGCGAGCTCGACCGGATCTGCCACGATTTCATCGTCGACGTCCAGAAAGCTATCCCGGCGCCCTTGAATTACAAGGGATTTCCGAAGTCGATCTGCACGTCGGTCAACCACGTCGTCTGCCACGGAATCCCGGGCGACCGGCAGTTACGCGCGGGCGACATCGTCAACCTGGACATCACCGTCATCAAAGACGGCTATCACGGGGACACCAGCCGCATGTTCCAGGTCGGGGACTGCTCGGTCCAGGCGCGCCGCCTTTGCAGCGTCGGCTTCGAGGCGATGTGGCTCGGCATTCGCCAGGTCGCGCCGGGCCATCATCTCGGCGACCTGGGCCACGCGATCCAGCAATATGTCGAGGCCCAGGGCTATTCCGTGGTGCGCGAATACTGCGGCCACGGCATCGGCCGCGGCTTTCACGAGGATCCGCAGGTGCTGCATTACGGCGAACCGGACACCGGGCTCGAGATCGAGCCTGGCATGACGTTCACGGTCGAACCGATGGTCAATGCGGGCAAACGCCATGTACGGCTGCTGGGCGACGGCTGGACCGTCGTCACGAAGGACCACTCCCTGTCCGCCCAGTGGGAACACACGCTGCTGGTGACGGCGGATGGATTCGAGGTCCTGACGCTCGGCAGCGCCGACCGCGCGCGCAACTGAATCATGCGTGCAGGACTCACCGAAGCAGGCGATGGCCCGGCGCCCGTCGCGGCAGGCGGCGCCATTCCCTGGGCCTACGTCCTGGCGCTGAAGACCCGGTTGCCGGCCGTCGGTGAGCCGGTCCGCGACTTCCGCGCGGCACTCGAGGATGGCGACCGCGAACTGGCCCGCCGCTTCCACGCCGAGGAGCCCGTCGAAGTACTGGTGCGCGACCGCGCGCAGCTCGTGGATGCCCTGCTGCTGCGCGCCTGGGAGATGTTTGCGGGCGCATCGGCCGGTGAACTTGCGCTGATCGCGGTCGGCGGCTACGGCCGCGGCGAGCTGCTGCCGTGCTCCGACATCGACGTCATGGTGCTGCTGCCGCAGGGCGAGCAGCCCGGATGGACTGCCGCACTCGAAAGTTTCCTGACCTTCCTGTGGGACATCGGCCTCGAGATCGGCCACAGCGTCCGCACCATCGACGATTGCCAGCGCGAGGCGCTCGCCGACATCAGCGTCGCGACCACCTTGATCGAAGCGCGCCTGCTCGCCGGCCCGGAACTGCTCTTCTCAGCGATGCGCCGCGCGCTCGCGCCCGATCGCCTGTGGTCGTCGCGCGATTTCTTCGAAGCCAAGGTGCGCGAACAGGCGGAGCGTCATCACCGTTATCACGACACGGCCTACAACCTCGAACCGAACGTCAAGCAGAGTCCCGGGGGCCTGCGTGACCTGCAGACCATCGGCTGGGTCGCCAAGCGCCACTTCGGCGCCGGCACGCTGCAGGAACTCGCGAGTCACGGCTTCCTGACGGTACGCGAGCTCGCGCAGTTGCAGGCGGCACAGTCATACCTGTGGCGGATCCGCTTCGCGCTGCACCTGGTCACGCAGCGCCGCGAGGACCGGCTGCTGTTCGACCACCAGATCCGGCTCGCACGCATGTTCGGCTACGAGGATGCGACTTACACGCTCGCGGTCGAGCAGTTCATGCAGCGCTACTACCGCACGGCGATGTTCGTCAGCTGGCTGAATGAACTGCTGCTGCAGCACTTTCGCGAGGAAATACTTGCGGACCGCGATGCGCCCGCGGTGGCGCTGTCGCGGCACTTCCAGGAGCGCGACGAGTACCTCGAGGTGACCGGCGCGGACGTCTTCCTCCGCAACCCCTCGGCGCTCCTCGAGCTGTTTCTCGTGCTTCAGCAGAATCCCGCCCTCAAGGGCGTGCGCGCAAACACGATCCGCCTCGTCACCCAGCACCTGTGGCTGATCGACGAGGAATTCCGGCAGAATCCGCGCAATCACCGCCTGTTCCTCGAGATCCTGGAGACGCCCGCCGGCGTGACCCACGAGCTGCGACGCATGAACCTTTTTGGCGTGCTCGGCCGCTACATCCCGGCGTTCGGGCGCATCGTCGGCCGCATGCAGTACGACCTGTTCCATGCCTACACGGTGGACGCGCACACGCTGTTCGTGGTCAGCAACCTGCGGCGCTTCGCGCTCGAACGCTACGACCACGAGTTTCCGAAGCTCGCGGAAATCTTCCGTTCGCTGCCGAAACCCCAGCTCGCCTATCTCGCGGCGATATTCCACGACATCGCCAAGGGCCGCGGCGGCGACCACTCCGAGCTCGGCGCCGTCGACGCCGAGGCGTTCTGCCTCGAACAGGGCCTTTCGCGCTATGACGCGCGCCTGGTCGCCTGGCTGGTGCGCCATCACCTGATGCTGTCGGTGACTTCGCAGAAGCAGGACATCGCGGATCCGCAGGTCATCAATGCCTTTGCGCGCGAGGTCGGCGACCAGTCCCGCCTCGATTACCTGTACGCGCTGACGGTCGCGGACGTCCGTGGCACGAATCCAAAGTTGTGGAACTCGTGGAAGGCCACGCTGTTCGACGAGTTCTACGAGCGCGTCAAGCAGGCGCTGCGCCGCGGCCTCGAGAACCCCATCGACCGCGAGCAGCTGGTCGCCGAGACGCAGTCCCAGGCGCGCGAACTGCTGACCGCCGCGCGCGTCGATGCGTTGGCCGTCGATCGCGTCTGGTCGTCATTGACCGATACTTACTTCCTGCGCCATTCCGCCGCGGAAATCGCCTGGCACACGGAACGGCTCGCCGCCCGCGACGCCGCCGACACGAGCCCGCTGGTCGCCGTGGCCGGGCATCCCGGACGTGGCGGCGCGACCGTCGTGCTGGTGCACACGCGCGGGCGCCGTCACAGCTTTGCGCGCACGACTGCGGCACTCGACCAGATGGGGCTCAGCATCCAGGATGCGCGCATCACCCCGACGCTGGACGGCGCAAACCTCGACAGCTATCTGGTGCTCGAAGACACCGGCCTGCCGATCACCGATCGCCAGCGCATGACGGCCATCGAACGGACGCTCACGCAGGCATTGTCCGAACGCAATGCGTCGACACCCGCCGTGACGCGGCGTATCCCGCGGCAGGCGCGCATGTTCACGACGGCGACGCAGGTGACATTCAGCGACGACGCGAAGAATGGGCGTACCATCCTCGAGGTCGTCGCGGGAGATCGTCCCGGCCTGCTATCCGAAATCGGAAAGCTGCTGTGGGACCAGCGCGTCGAATTGCACGGCGCCAAGATCATGACGGTCGGCGAGCGCGCGGAGGACGTCTTCTACGTGACTGACGAGATCAGCCGTCCGCTGGATGACCTGCGCCGCGCCGCGCTTGCCGACGCCCTGCAGCAGGCGCTCGGGACGCGCGACGCCGCGGCCTGAGAGCGACAGCCCATGGATGATCTTCGCGCAATCGTCGAGCAGGCCTTCGATCGCCGCGCCGGCGTGTCGCCGGGCAACGCGTCAAGCGAACTGCTGGATGCCCTCGATCGTTGCCTCGCGCTGCTGGGAAGCGGCGCAGCCCGGGTCGCGGAACCCGCGGACAGCGGATGGCGCGTCAATGAATGGCTGAAGAAAGCGGTGCTGCTCTATTTCCGCTCGCATGAAAACGCGGTGCAGGACGCAGGGGCCTTGCGCTTCTACGACAAGCTGCCGCTGAAGTACGCCGCGTACGACGCCGCCCGCTTCCGCGCCGATGGCGTGCGCGTCGTGCCGGGCGCCATCGTGCGCGTGGGGGCGCATGTCGCGACCGACGCGGTCCTGATGCCCTGCTTCATCAATGTTGGTGCATA
>JBATEA010000039.1:0-3039 GCA_049663745.1 Steroidobacteraceae bacterium
CTGCGAAACTGCGACCCGGCACCAGTCAGGCCACCTGGACGCTGCCGCCGTCGAGCTGGATCTCGTAGGTCGATCCCGCGACCAGCTCGCGCGGATCGAAATCATCCACATTGATGATGTCCATGACCTTGCGGTCGTACTCGCGCAGCTGCGCGGCCTCGGCCTCGCTGATGATGCCGGCGGCCTGGGCCTCGCGGATCTGGCCCGGGAGATCGAGCGCGTTCACGCGGGCGGTCTTGACGCCCTCGACGCGAATGCGCTTCAGCACCGGCTCCGCGGCGATCGCGAGCTCCATCGCCTGCTGCACGAGCCCGAGGTGATTGGTCGGCTCGAGCGTCCGGTACACGAAATGGCACAGGCGCTCGCGCGCCTCTCCAGGGTTCATCATCAGCTCCGCGATCTGCGGATTCAGCCGGTCGCTGGGCGCGAAATAGGTCAGGCCGCGCGGGAAGATCAGCAGCCGCATGAAAGCCGCGAGCCAGCGGATCGGGAAGTTGCGCAGGAAACTATGCAGCTGCTCCTGGGCCTGGTACAGCAGCAGGCGGCAGCCGTACTCGACCAGCGGCAGGTCGGCTGGCGGGCGGCCCTGGTTCTCGTAGTGCTTCAGCACCATCGACGCGAGGTACATCGACGACAGCACGTCGCCGAGGCGCGCGGACAGGTTCTCCTTCTTCTTGAGATAACCGCCGAGCGACAGCATCGCGACATCGGCCGCAAAAGCGAACGACGAGCTGAACCGGTTGATGTGCTCGAAATAGCGCATGGTCGGGCCCTTGACGGGCGCCTTGACGATGCGCGAGAGCGTGATGGCGGCGAAGAACGAGCGCACCGCGTTCGAAACTGTGAAGCCGATGTGGCCGAACAGCGCGCGGTCGAAATCGCGCACGCCGCGCTCGTGGTCCGTGTCCTGCGCGGCATTCATCTCCTTCAGCACCCAGGGATGGCAGCGCACGGCTCCCTGGCCGAAGATGATCAGGCTGCGCGTCAGGATGTTCGCGCCCTCGACGGTGATGCTGACCGGCACGGCCTGGTAGCCGCGCCCCAGGTAATTCTTCGGGCCCAGCATGATGCCCTTGCCGCCCTGCACGTCCATCGCGTCGTCCGCGATCATCCGGCCCATTTCGGTGATGTGGTACTTCAGGATGCCGGCCGGCACGGAGGGCTTTTCGCCGCCGTCGATCGCGCCGGTCGTGACCGAGCGCGCGGCATCCATGATGTAGGTACGCGCGGCCATGCGGGCGATGACGGCCTCGACCCCCTCGAAGCGGCCGATCGGCATGTTGAACTGCCGCCGGATGCGGGCATAGGCGCCGGTCGAGTACACGGCGCCCTTCGCGCCGCCGGTCGCGATCGAAGGCAACGAGATGCAACGCCCGACCGACAGTTGCTCGACCAGCATTCGCCAGCCCTGGCCGGCCATCTGCGGCCCGCCAATGATGGCATCGAGCGGGACGAATACGTCCTTGCCGTGGATCGGCCCGTTCTGGAAAGGATTGTTGAGCGGGAAATGCCGCCGGCCGATCGTGATGCCCGAGGTGTTGCGCGGCACGAGCGCCACCGTGATTCCATAGTCCGTCTCAACGCCGCCCAGCAGCTTGTCCGGGTCGAACAGCCGGAATGCAAGGCCGATGATCGTCGCGATCGGCGCGAGCGTGATGTAGCGCTTCGAGAAATTCAGGCGAATGCCCAGCACTTCGCGGCCCTGGTAGTAGCCCCTGCAGACGACGCCGGTATCGGGGATCGAGCCGGCGTCGGAGCCGACGCGCGGGCCAGTCAAGCCGAAGCAGGGAATCTCATCGCCGCGCGCGAGGCGTGGCAGCAGGTGATTCTTCTGTTCCTCGGTGCCGTAGTGCATCAGCAGTTCCGCCGGGCCCAGTGAATTCGGCACGACGATGGTCGAGGCCGTCGTCGCGGAGCGGCCCGCCACTTTCACGACGACGCAGGAATGCGCGTAGGCCGAGAATTCCAGCCCACCGTACTTCTTCGGGATGATCATCGCCCAGAAGCCCTTCTTCTTGATGAATTCGAAGACTTCGGGCGGCAGGTCCGCACGCCGGTGCGTGATGTCCCAGTCGTCGAGCATCCGGCAGAGTTCTTCACAGGGCCCGTCGATGAAGGCCTGTTCCTCGGCCGTGAGCTTCGGTGCCTTCGCGGAGAGGAGCTTGTTCCAGTCGGGGCCGCCGGTGAACAGTTCGCCGTCCCACCAGACGGTGCCGGCCTCGAGCGCCTCGCGCTCGGTGCCGGACATCGGCGGCAGCATGCGCTTGTAGACGCGCAGGAAGCGCCGCGAGATCAGGGCGCGCCGCAGCGGCAGGATGTTCAGCAGCAGTTGCGGCGCGAACAGCACCCACAGCGTCGCTTTCCACCACAGTGGGCCTGCGCCGAACAGGCTGTAGTAGACGAGCAGGACGCCGAGCACGACGGTCGCCTTGGCGAAACTCGCGCGCTGATAGGCGAGCCACAGCACCAGGCCGACGAACAGCAGCAGCCACAGGACAGACACGATCACGGCCTCCTTATACCGCTTTCAGGATGGGATGCGGGATTAGGGGATGCACCCTAGGCCGGAGGTCAATTCGCGCCTTGTTTGCAGTGCAAAAAAGAAGCCGGCGCGAACGCCGGCTTCCCGTTCCGATGACCGGATCCGACTGGATTACGAAATCGGCTTCAGCGTCACTTCGCGGACGTACTCGGTGCCGAGATACGTGCGCATCTCGAGACGCGGCTTCGCCATCTCAGCCTGCTTGGCGTTGTCTGCGGTCGCCCAATGCGCGGCCGAGATCGCCTCGAACTTGTCGTCATCGCCCTTGTTGTAGTCGAGCGCCTTGCCGAAGCTCGGGTACAGCGTGCAGAACATCACGTCGTAGTCGTTCGCATCGCGCGGCGGCTTGACGAAGGTCTTGAAGTCCATGATCAGGCCCTGCTTCTTCGCCTCGGCATTGATCGGCTCCGAGTGGGCGCGAATCCACTTCAGGTAGGTGTCGAACTGGCCGGGATTGGTGCGGTAGGCACTGCATTCCCAGACCGGGCCCTCGGTCC
>JBATEA010000040.1:0-1987 GCA_049663745.1 Steroidobacteraceae bacterium
GAAAAGGTTGCGAGGCCGGCAGGCACGATCATGAATTCCTGGATGTCCAGGCTGTTGTCCGCATACACGCCCCCATTGATGATGTTCATCATCGGCACCGGCATGACCACCGCATCGTCGCCGCCGAGGTAACGATAAAGGGGCAATCTCTGCGACTCGGCGGCGGCGCGCGCCGTCGCGAGCGAAACCGCGAGCAGCGCATTGGCGCCGAGCCTCGACTTGTTGTCCGTGGCATCGAGTTCCAGCATGCGCCGGTCGACGCCTGCCTGTTCCTGCGCTTCGCGGCCGACCAGCGCGTCACGCAACTCGCCGTTGACATGGGCGACGGCGTTCAGGACGCCCTTGCCGAGGAATCGCATCGGATCGCCGTCACGCAGCTCGACCGCCTCGCGCGTTCCGGTCGATGCGCCGGACGGCACCGAGGCCCGTCCGACCGTGCCTTCTTCGAGCTCGACGTCGGCCTCGACCGTCGGATTGCCACGCGAATCGATGATCTCGCGGCCGCGGATGTCGACGATGCGGGTCACAGGCCGGACTCGGCGAAGGGGCGGGATTTCACGGCGTGGTCGAGCGTCACGAGCACTTCCAGCAATTCGCGCATGCGCGGCAACGGCCAGGCATTCGGGCCGTCCGAAAGGGCCTGGTCGGGCCGTGGATGCGTTTCCATGAACACGCCCGCCACGCCCGCTGCGACCGCGGCGCGGGCAAGCACCGGCACGAACTCGCGCTGGCCACCCGAGGCATTTCCCTTGCCACCGGGAAGCTGCACGGAATGCGTTGCGTCGAACACGACCGGCGCGCCGAACGCGCGCATCACTGCGAGCGCGCGCATGTCGGAAATCAGGTTGTTGTAGCCGAAACTGAAGCCGCGCTCGCAGATCATGATCGCATCGTTCCCGGTCGAGCGCGCCTTCTCGACGACGTTCGCCATCTCCCAGGGACTCAGGAACTGGCCCTTCTTGATGTTGACCGGCCGGCCCTGCGAACAGACATTGACGATGAAATTGGTCTGGCGGCACAGGAAGGCCGGCGTCTGCAGCACGTCCACGACCGCAGCGACCTCGTCGAGCGGCGAGTCCTCGTGAACGTCCGTCAGGACCGGCACGCCGACCTGGCGGCGCACGTCCGCGAGAACCTTCAGGCCCTGCTCGATGCCGGGCCCGCGAAACGATGTGCGCGACGTGCGGTTGGCCTTGTCATAGGAAGCCTTGAAGACGAACGGAATGCCAAGCCGGCCCGTCATCTCCTTGAGCTGGCCCGCGATATCGAGTGTCAGCGCCGCGTCTTCGACCACGCAGGGCCCGGCGATGAGAAACAGCGGCTGGTCCGGGCCGATCTCCTTGCCTGCAAGCTTCACGCGCTCGCCGCCTGCGGCAGGCGCCCTGCGGAATGCTCGCGCGCTGCCCGCACGAAACTCGTGAACAGCGGATGCCCGTCGCGCGGGTTCGACGTGAACTCCGGATGGAACTGCACGCCGATGAACCAGGGATGCGATGGCAGCTCGACGATCTCGACCAGCCCATCCGCCGAGAATGCCGAGAATGCGAATCCGGCCTTCTGCATGCGCTCGAGGTAATTGTTGTTGAATTCGAAGCGGTGCCGGTGGCGCTCGTGGATCGTGTCACGGCCATAGACCGAGCGCGCCAGTGTCCCCGCGCGGATGCGCGACTCCTGTGCGCCGAGTCGCATCGTGCCCCCGAGGTCCGAACGGTCAGAGCGGCGCAGCGTCTCGCCGGTCCGGTCGCGCCATTCGGTGATCAGCGCGATGACGGGATCGGCAGCCGCGCGCTGGAACTCGGTCGAATTGGCGTCGGGGAGTCCCAGCACGTGGCGCGCGAACTCGATCACTGCGACCTGCATGCCGAGGCAGATCCCGAGATAAGGCACGCCATGTTCCCGCGCATGCCGCACCGCTGCGATCTTGCCTTCAATGCCGCGTTCGCCGAAACCGCCCGGCACCAGGATCGCATCCATGCCGGCAAGGCAG
>JBATEA010000041.1:0-2782 GCA_049663745.1 Steroidobacteraceae bacterium
GGCCAAAGACCGTGGCATAGGCACCGCCATTGGCCGTTACAACGACATCATTGATCCCGCCGTCAAACTTCCGGCCGTTGCCGTCAGCATCCCACCGACGAAGTTCCTTCCCTGTCATGTCGACCTCAATGATTGCGCCTGGGTCGTTGGTGCACGCGATCATGAAGGTGTGCTGCCTGGTGAGCGCCAAACCGTTGTGGCCGCAGCCAGGAGCATCATTCAGAACGGTTACCGTCCTGCCATCCCACTTCGACAGCGTGTTTCCGATCCAGGCAACGTAATAAAGGTTACCGTCAACGTATAGAGGACCCTCGGGTCCCAGGACATTGCTGACGATGGAGATTTCGTCGCCGATGGCGGCTGCGGAAGCCAGCATTGCAACGCCGGACAGCCAGGCAATTCCATGCGCCTTCATCTTGAGTTTTCTCCCGGGTCGCGACGGTAAATATTTGGAAGCGGCCGATCCTCAGATTTCACACTGGTGACGATTATGCCGGTTTCGAGGACGACTGGGCGGGACCAGCTCCAGTACTTACTGCGGTTTCTGCTACTGACGCATTCCCGACTTCGCTGGCCATGCCGAACGCATTCAGCTTGCGGGGCGCTGCTCGCTCAATTCAACAGCTCGCAAGAAGGCCGCCCCAGGGGGGGGCCTTTTTCATCATGGAGGCTCCGGTGTTCTATCCTGCGTCGAGGCGAGATCTGGGCTCAGACGCGAAAGATAATCTGCGACAGCTCTGCGTTCCTCGGCCGAAAGGGCTCCGATCAGCTTCACGTGCTCGACATCCATCCCTGGACGCATACGGTTAGCCGTTTCCTCGAGTTGACGTAACAGGTACTGATAGCGCTGACCGGCGAGACGCGGCCGCATGCGACGCAGCTCGCCGAGGCCCAGCGGCCCGTGGCACTCCGCGCAGTAACGATGGTAGACGACGTTTCCATGCTTCAACATTGAGCCGTCACCAGTGCCACCCGCGAGCGGCGGCCAGCGCGGGAGACTCTCGGCATAAGCGGCGACATCGAGCAACTCCTGCGGGCCGCTCAAATGGTGCCGCGAAGCGAAGTTCTGCATCCGCTCGTTCCAGCGCCGATCATGGCGGAAGTCAACGAGCTGCTTGACCAGTACGGAGACATGCTGGCCGGCAATCGCCGGAACGCTTCCGTCCCGGGTGCCGAGCCCGTTAGCGGCATGGCACGCTGCGCATGATGTGAACAGCTCGGCCCCATGTTGCAGGTTGGGCTCAAGCTTCATTGCGCTGCGAAAGTCGGCGACAGCCGCCTCCGTCCGCCCGTCAATCGAGTCCGACTCGACTTCCGCCGCGCCAGCCGTGCGGATCAGCAGGAATGCTGCGCAGATCGCCGCCATTCCGCTAAATGCAGCACGTCGCGTATGGGCAATCATTTGGTTAGCTGCTCAGGATGATTGGTCAAAAACAGATCGCCGCGACTCAAAGTGCGTGTTCACGCAATAGCCTTTCCTGCGGTACGAAAAGTAGGCCACATGCCGCAGCGCGCTTGAGCGGTTAGCCAGCCCGCGGTGCAGAAGTCGATCGTCGAAGACCAGGCATGAGCCGGCAGCCATCGGACTCGTGAAGCTTTCAGGTACACGACATTGAGTACCTTTCACCAGTGACTCCGGCGATGTTCCTGAATGCTGGTAAATCAACTCGTCAATCACGAGGGACGGGTTACTCATGTGGTTTGTGAGGAAATGGGAGCCGCAAGCACACTCGGTGGGCCCCATAGCCATGGGGATGTCATGCAGCGCCATCAATACGTTTATGGCATGCGCCGCGCGGTGTTCCGGCGCTTCGTGCGGGGAATCCGTGTGCCAATATTGTGCCGGGCTGCCTGGCTCGGAAGTTACAACTCCGCTGAATGAGGGTTCGGCATCTTCACCGAGCACAGCGGCCACCAATGGCCACCAGGGCATCTTCCGGTTATCGATTCCAAACTGCTGCAGTGTAATCGGAACATCCCACCTGCCTGGGGAACGTTGTACAATCTCGACATACCCCGCCGCGCTCCCGATCCCGATCTCCTTTGCACCGAGCGCCATCCGTATGTCGTGTGCTCTGCGCCGACACACGTCCAGCACCGACTCGACTAATTCGCTGCCGCAGAGTTGATGCAGCAACACGAACCCGTCTAACGCGAGTTGGTCCATCAACCCGCGCTGCGTATTTACATCACCGCTTGTCGCCACACTGCTCATCCAAGCTCTTTGCCGCCTGTTGCCTCCTGCTTTCGACACCTTACGCAATCGTTTCCTAATGCGGTTCTTTGACTATAGCGACAATGGCACAGATATATATGCGCCAAATTCCGCGGCAAGGTCACAACTGACGCGCGCATGCACGCGTCCTTGCCGATTTAGAAATCGTTGGGAATCCTCGATCGGAAAAATTCCTTCATGCCAGATATTCGGATGAATATAGAAGCCTCGACTACCGTCACACCAAAATGCCACTACCTGCTCGGGTTTGATATCGTCACCGGGCAGTGCGGCCGGAACGACAAACGGTTTCTTGTCCAGAGGATAAAAGAGCTGTCCGCCGTCCGGATGGTAGTTCAGGTGCCAAAGCAATACCTGTTCGCGCGGTACCGACGCTGTGCCCGTTCTGGCCAGTTGCGGATCGCAGCTCCAACCCAGTACAAAGAGACCGTCCACGGCCTCGTTACGCCCCATCAGAACATCGCCGTCCCAGTCACCACGGAAGATGCCTTCCACGTAGCCACCGTCAATTCCTGTGCCATCGTCCAATGGCCGCCAACCCTGCGC
>JBATEA010000042.1:0-3477 GCA_049663745.1 Steroidobacteraceae bacterium
GCCGGGCTGCGCTCCGCGCTCTTCAACGCGCGTCACGCCCGAATCGAGGCGCCCGCCGACGGCGTCGTGCAAAGACGTCTCGCGGAGCCGGACGAACTGGTCGCCGCCGGCCAGCCGGTGCTCGTGATCGGCAACACCGGTGGCGGCTGGATCGTGCGCGCCGCCTTGTCCGATCGCGATGTCGTGCACATCGAGACCGGCCGCTCCGCCGAAGTGACGCTCGACGCCTTCCCCGGCCGGAAATTCACCGCAATCGTCACCGAAGTCGCCGCCGCCGCCGACCCGCAGACCGGCACCTACGAACTGAAGCTCGCCGTCGATCCACAGGGCGAGCGCTTCGTGCAGGGCCTCGTCGCCAAGGTCGTCATCGCGGACCAGGACACGGCGGACGTGCCGGTCATCCCGCTGACTGCGCTCCTGGAAGCCGACGGTCGCGCCGCGCTCGTGTTCGTGGTCGCAGACGGCGGCCATGCCAGGCGGGTGGCGGTGCAGACCGGGCGCCTGCTGGGCGATCGCATCGAGATAATCACCGGTCTTGCTGCGGGCGACCGCGTCGTCACCGAGGGCGCGGCCTGGCTCGACGACGACGATGCCGTGCGCGTGCTCGGTGGCGGCTGAGATCCCCGCATGAGCCTCTGGTCGTTCTCGGTCCATCGCTGGCAGTTCACGCTGGTCGTGTTCGCGCTCTTGATCGCGACCGGGCTCTGGGCGCTCGGCGCGATTCCGCGCGCCGAGGACCCGTCGCTGAAATTCCCGGGCTCGCTGGTCCTCGTGCATTACCCCGGCGCGGATCCCGAGGATGTCGAGCGCCTGGTCGTGGACCCGATCGAGGATGCGCTGGCCGAACTCGATGACGTCAAGAAGCTGACCAGTACGGCGCAGGACGGGCTCGCGCTGATCGAGATCGAGTTCGTCTACGGCAGCGACCCGGACCGCAAGTACGACGAAGTCATCCGCGAGGTCAATGTCGTGCGATCGTCGTTGCCCGCCGACGTGTTCTCGATCGACGTGCGGCAATTCACGCCGGGCACGGTCAACATCGTGCAGTTCGCGCTGGTCAGTCCTGACGCCGACTGGCACGTGCTCAGCAAGCAGGCCGAGCGCCTGGAAGAGATCATCGAGACGGTTCCCGGCGTGCGCCGCGCCGACACCTGGGCCTATCCGAAGCCGGAGGTGCGGGTCGCGATCGACCTCGAGCGCCTCGCTGCGTCGAATGTCACTTTGGGGCAGGTGATCGCCGCGATCCAGGGCGAGAACGCGAGCATCCCCGGCGGCGCGGTGGACGTCGGCATGCGGCGCTACAACCTGAAGACCTCCGGCAGCTACGAATCCCTCGATCAAATCGGCGAGACGGTCGTGAGCGCGAAAGGCGGCCGCGTCGTGCATGTCCGCGATCTCGCGGACGTGTCCTGGAGTGCCGAGGAGGAGCGCTACGTCGGCCGCTACAACGGCACGCGAGCGGTGTTCGTCACGGCCAGCATGAAGGACAACCAGAACGTGTTCGCGGTGCGCAACGCGATCTATGCGCGCCTGCCGGAATTCGAGGCGGGCCTGCCGTCGCAGGTGCGCCTCGAACACGGATTCGACCAGTCGTCCAATGTGGACCGGCGCCTGTCGCGGCTCCAGGTCGACTTCACGATCGCGATCGGGCTCGTGGTCCTGACGCTGCTGCCACTCGGCCTGCGCGCCGCCGGCATCGTGATGATCTCGATTCCGCTGTCGCTCGCGATCGGCCTGGCGGCGCTCTACCTGACCGGCTTCTCCCTGAACCAGCTCTCGATCGCCGGATTCGTCGTGGCGCTCGGCCTCCTGGTGGACGACTCCATCGTGGTCGTCGAGAACATCGCGCGCAATGTCCGCCAGGGCGTGCCGCGGCTGCAGGCCGCGATCGCGGCGACCGACCAGATCTGGCTCGCCGTGCTCGGCTGCACGGCGACGCTGCTGCTCGCCTTCGTGCCGCTGCTGTTCCTCCCGGAAGGCGCCGGGGACTTCATCCGCTCGCTGCCGGCCGCGGTGCTGTTCACGATCCTGGCGTCGCTCTTCATCGCGCTCACCATCATCCCGTTCCTCGCGAGCCGCCTGTTGCGTGGCGAGACGCACCGCCAACCGCGCCAGCCCTGGCTCGCCGCGCCGCTCGCCAGGCTCCGTGCGCTTCTCGACCGCGCGGATCACCTGGCGGAGCGCCTGCTCGCGGCCCTGATGCGCGCCATCCACGGGATCTACGGCCCTGCGCTGCGCTGGGGCCTCGCGCGGCCGCGCACGACACTCGCTTCCGCGCTCGGCGTATTCGCGCTGTCGCTGTTGCTGGTGCCGTGGATCGGTTTCAGCATGTTCCCCACGGCCGATATTCCGCAGTTCCGCGTACGCATCGAGACGGCGGACGGGGCGAGCCTCGCGGAGACCGACCGGGCATTGCGTTTCGTCGAGCAGAAGCTCGCTGAGACGAAAGGCGTCCGCTGGTGGTTCTCGAACCTCGGGCAGGAAAACCCGCGTATCTATTACAACGTGCTGTCGCGCAATTCGGCGGCGAATCTCGCCGAGGTGTTCGCGGAAGTCGAGAAGTACGACCCGGTCGCCACGCAGCGCCTGCTCGACGGACTGCGTGCGGAGTTCGCCGGTTATCCGGGCGCGCGCATTTCGATCTACCAGTTCGAGAACGGACCCCCGATCGCGGCGCCGATCGAGATCCGCGTGTTCGGTCCGGACATGGAGACGCTGCGCGCGCTGGCGACCGACGTCGAAAAGCTGATCCGGGAGACCCCGGGCACGCGCGACGTCGTCAATCCGCTGCGCCTGCCGCGCACCGACATCGACCTGCACGTTGATACCGAAAAAGCCGCGATGTTCGGCGTCCCGGCGATCGAGGCCGACCGCACGGTCAGGCTCGCGATCGCCGGCCTTGCCGCCGGCCAGTTCCGCGAGCCGGACGGCGACGAATACGACATCACGCTGCGACTGCCGATCGGGCCGCGGCCGACGCTCGACATGCTGCAGTCCGTGCAGGTCTCGTCGCTGACCGGCCGCCAGGTGCCGCTCGCCCAGATCATCGATCCGCAGTTTCGCAGCGCACCCAGCGTCATCAAGCGCTACAACCGCGAACGAGCCGTCGCCGTGACCGCGCATCCCGCCACCGGTTACGAGACGGATAAAGTGACCAGCCGCGTCATCGAGCAGCTCGACGCGATGGCCTGGCCGCCGGGCTACCACTACGTGGCGGCCGGCGATCTCCAGGCCCGCCAGGAGAGCTTCGGCGGCCTCGGCGTCGCGATGCTGGTCGCGGTGTTCGGGATCCTCGCCGTGCTGGTGCTCGAGTTCGGCAGCTTCCGCTCGATGCTGATCGTGTTCGGCGTCGTGCCGCTCGGGATCACCGGCGGGCTGGTCGCGCTGTTCCTGGCCGGCTACACGCTGTCGTTCACGTCGATGATCGGCATGATCGCGCTGGTCGGCATCGAGATAAAGAACTCGATCCTGCTGGTG
>JBATEA010000043.1:0-2269 GCA_049663745.1 Steroidobacteraceae bacterium
CAGTGCCCGCGGCATTGGCAGGCTGAAGGCCATGGCCCGGTATGTCGTCGCGATGTCGGGCGGTGTCGATTCCGCGGTTGCGGCATCGCTGCTGCTGGATGCCGGCCACGATGTCCAGGGCCTGTTCATGGCGAACTGGGAGGACGATGGCGACGGCTATTGCACGACCGCCACGGACTTCCAGGATGCGCGTCGCACCTGCGCCGAGCTCGGCATTCCGCTGCATCGCGTCAGTTTTGCGGCCCAATACCGCGAGCGTGTGTTCGCGCACTTCCTGGCGGAGCTGCGCGCCGGCCGCACGCCAAATCCCGATGTGCTTTGCAATCGCGAAATCAAGTTCGGCCTGTGTCGCGCCTATGCGCGGCGCCTGGGCGCCGAGCGCTTTGCGACCGGCCACTACGCGCGCATCGGTCCCGGCGGGCGCCTGCTGCGCGGTATCGATGCAGACAAGGACCAGAGCTATTTCCTGCACATGCTTTCAAACTCGGAACTCGCCGGCTGCGATTTCCCGGTCGGCGTTCTGCGCAAGCCGCAGGTGCGTGTCCTGGCCCGCGAGCGCGGCCTGCCCGTGTATGACAAGCGCGACTCCACCGGCATCTGCTTCGTCGGCGAACGGCCATTCGGCGCATTTCTGGAGCCCTGGCTTCCGGGCAATCCGGGCCCGATCGAGACACTGGAGGGCACTGTCGTCGGGCGGCACCAGGGCCTCGTGCGCTACACGCTCGGGCAGCGCAGTGGCCTCGGAGTCGGTGGACTGAAGGATCGCGCAGCCACGCCCTGGTTCGTCGCCGGCAAGGACCTTGCACGCAACGCGCTGATCGTCGTGCAGGGCCGCGATCACCCCGCGCTGCATTGCACGGGCCTGCGCGCGGGCGGTCTGCACTGGATCGGCGGCGAGCCGCCGGCGGCGACCTTCGCGTGCACGGTGAAGCTGCGTTATCGCCAGCCCGACCTGCGCTGTGCGGTCAGCCTGTCGGAGGACGGGGCCGTGATCAAATTTGCCGGACCGCAGTCGGGAGCCGTGCCAGGCCAGTACGCCGTGTTCTACCGCGGCGAGGAATGCCTCGGTGGCGGCGTGATCGACTCGCTTATAATTGCCGCGGAGGCATCATGCAGGACAGCTTCAAGGCACGCCGCAAGCTCACCGTCGGTGGCCGCAGCTTCGAATACTTCGGCCTAGATGCGCTGGCGGACTACCCGGTCGGGCGCCTGCCCTATGCGCTGAAGATCCTGCTCGAAAACCTGCTTCGTCACGAGGACGGAACGACGGTCACGCGCGAGGACATCATCGCGCTTGCGAGCGCCGATCCGCGCAAGCTGCCGGCCCGGGAGATTGCATTCACGCCGGCGCGCGTGATCATGCAGGACTTCACGGGGGTGCCCGCGGTCGTCGACCTCGCAGCGATGCGGGACGCAATGGCGGCGCTCGGCGGCGATCCCGGAAAGATCAATCCGTTGATCCCGGCCGAACTCGTCATCGATCACTCGGTCATGGTCGACCATTACGGCTCGTCTGACGCGCTGAACCTCAATGCGCTGCTCGAATTCCAGCGCAACAAGGAGCGTTACACGTTCCTGCGCTGGGGCCAGTCGGCGTTCGATAATTTCGCGGTGGTGCCGCCGGATACGGGCATCGTGCACCAGGTCAACCTCGAATTCCTGGCGCGTGTCGTGTTCGTCGACGGGCGCGGCCTCGCTTACCCCGACACCGTTGTCGGCACCGATTCGCACACGACGATGATCAACGGCGTCGGCGTGCTGGGCTGGGGTGTCGGCGGCATCGAGGCCGAGGCAGCAATGCTTGGCCAGCCTTCGACGATGCTGATCCCCGAGGTCATTGGCATGAAACTGACCGGCCGGTTGCCGGAAGGTGCGACGGCGACCGACCTCGTGCTGACCGTGACCGAGCAATTGCGCAAGCGCGGCGTGGTCGAGAAATTCGTCGAGTTCTTCGGTGACGGTCTCGCGCAGCTGCCGCTGGCCGACCGCGCGACCATCGCGAACATGGCCCCGGAGTACGGAGCGACCTGCGGGATTTTCCCGATCGACGAAGAGACGCTGACCTACCTGCGACTCACCGGCCGCGACGAGGGCCAGATTGCGCTGGTGCGCGAATATGCGAAGGCGCAGGGCATGTGGCGCCACGATGGCGCGCCCGATCCCGTGTACACGGATGTGCTGCATCTCGACCTGTCGACTGTTCAGCCCTCGCTCGCCGGCCCGAAGCGGCCGCAGGACCGGGTCCTGCTTTCAGACATGCAAGAGGCAT
>JBATEA010000044.1:0-5821 GCA_049663745.1 Steroidobacteraceae bacterium
ATCTCTATGTCCGCTCCGATCGCAGCGGTGAGCTGGTGCCGCTGTCGAATCTGGTGGAGCTGACGGAGACTTCCGGCGCGATGCAACTCAACCGCTTCGACCGGATGCGTTCCATCACGATCAGCGCCGGGCTCGCGCCGGGCTATACGCTGGGCGAGGCGGTGCCGTATTTCCAGGAGCTGGTGCGCGCGGAACTGCCGCCGGCGGCGCGCCTGTCCTTCGACGGCGAGGCGCGCGAGTACCTGCGCACGCAGGGCCAGTTCGGCACGACCTTCCTGTTCGCGATCGCGATCGTGTTCCTGGTGCTCGCTGCGCTTTTCGAGAGCTTCAAGCAACCGGCCGTCATCATGACGACGGTGCCGCTCGCGCTGATCGGCGCCATCGCGGGCCTCGCGATCTTCCGCCTCGCGGGCAGCCCGATGTCGCTCAACATCTTCAGCCAGATCGCGATGATCATGCTGGTCGGGATTGCCGCGAAGAACGGCGTGCTGATCGTTGAATTCTCCAATCAGCTGCGCGACCAGGGCCTCGAACGCATCGAGGCCGTCATCCGGGCCGCATCGATCCGGCTGCGCCCGGTGTTGATGACCAGCCTTTGCACGGCGTTCGGGTCGCTGCCCTTCCTGCTCGCAAGAGGGGCGGGGTCCGAGCAGCGCGAACCGATCGGCGTGGTCGTGTTCTTCGGGACGACGATCGCCGTGTTCCTGACCCTGTTCGTCGTGCCGGCGGTCTACGCGCTGATGGCTGGCGAGCATCGTTCGCCGCATTACCTGGCGGGGTTGATCGAGCGGCTGCGGGCCGGGGCGCCAGCGCCGGTGTCAAGTCACGGCGATCCTGCTCAAATCATTGAAAAATAAATAATTAACAGTGATCGTGGGATCGCCGACTGCCCCGGCTGGTAGAATTTGCCACTGAATAAACCGCCCGCAGTTCCTGCGGGCGCATCTCGAGAGTCCGGAGCGGCCCACCCAGCCGCTGGCCTTCCGATCGAGGATGCCCGATCCCGGCGCAGGCCGGGGGTCAGGCCGGCATTTTCCGGCTGACCCGTGGGCGGAGGAGTCCGTGAATGGCGACGGCGACGCCCTACCAGCAGCTCGAACAGGAGTTCCGCCGGCTGCATGCGTTTCGCGGCGTGCTGGCGCTCCTGCGCTGGGACGCGGCCGTCACGATGCCGCGCGCCAGCGCCGACGTCCGTGGCGACCAGCTCGCGGCGCTCGAGATCGAATGCCATACGCTCCTGGTCTCGCCGCGGATTTCGCGCCTGCTGGACCGCGCGGACGCCAATGCGCGCGCGCTCGCCGACTGGCAGAGTGCCAACCTGCGCGAGATGCGCCGCCTGCACGATCACGCGATCGCGACGCCGCCGACGCTGGTTGCGCGCATCGCGCGCTCGGTCGCGCTCGCCGAGGCACGCTGGCGCGAGGCCCGCGAACAGAACGATTTCGGCGTACTGGCGGCGCATCTCGACGAAGTCGTCAAGCTGACGCGCAACAAGGCGGAATTGCTGGCCCAGCGATTCGGGCTCGATCCCTGGGACGCGCTCGCCGACGAGTTCACGCCGGGACTGCTGTCGCGCGACATCGACGCGCTCTTCGCGCCACTGTCCCAGCGGCTGCCGACCCTCGTGACCGAGGCCATGGAAGTCCAGGCCGGACATCCAGTGATCAAGATCGAGGGCCGCTTTTCGGCCAGCCGCCAGCGCGGCCTTTGCACCGACGTGATGAAGGCGCTCGGCTTTCCATTCGACCGCGGCCGTTTCGACGAGAGCGACCACCCGTTCACCGAGGGCGTGCCAGGCGACATCCGTGTCACGACGCAGTTCAATCTCAAGGACCCGTTCCAGGGCCTGCTCGGCGCGCTCCATGAAACCGGGCAGGCTTTGTACGACCTCGGGCTTCCGGCCGAATGGGTCGACCAGCCGGTGGGCCAGGACCGCGGTATGGCGCTGGAAGAAAGCCAGTCGCTGCTGCTCGAGATGATCATCGGCCGCAACCGGTCGTTCGTGTCCTGGCTCAGGCCGCTGCTCGAGAAGCATTACGGCGCGGCGGGACCGGAATGGACCGAGGAAAATCTCTATCGCCACCTGAATCACGTGGCGCGCGGGCCGAACCGCATGGACGCGGACGAGCTCACCTACCAGACGCACATCGGCCTGCGCTACGAGCTCGAGCGGCGGCTGCTGTCCGGCGAACTTGCGGTCAAGGACCTGCGCGAAGCCTGGAACCAGTTGTCATCGGACCGTCTCGGCCTCGTGCCCGCGTCGGACATCGAGGGCTGCCTGCAGGACATCCACTGGGCGCTGGGCTCCTTCGGGCATTTCCCGTCCTACGGCGTCGGCGCCGTAATCGCAGGCCAGCTCTGGGAAGCCATGCGGGAACACCATCCCGGCATCGAGGCGGAGATCGCCTCCGGCCAGTTCGGCGGGCTGCTGGCGTGGCTGCGCGGACGCGTGCATTCGCTGGGCGCCAAATTGGGCGTGCCGCAGCTCGTCGAGCATGCGACCGGGCGGCCGCTGTCGGCGGCGCCGTTCCTGCGCTATCTCGAGCGCAAGTACGTGTCGGAATTCTAGAATGGCGCCGTGATTCCGCTGCAAAGGGAGACTTCCGCCAATTTCCGCCGGCTCGCGGCGCGGCTGCGCGGTCTCGTCGGCAAGGCGATCGCCGATTTCAGCATGATCGGCGAGGGCGACCGCGTCATGGTCTGCCTCTCCGGCGGCAAGGACTCGTACACGCTGCTCGACATGCTGTTGTCGCTGCAGCGCGCGGCACCGGTCCGCTTCGAACTCTGCGCGGTCAACCTCGACCAGAAACAGCCCGGATTCCCGGCGCGCGTGTTGCCCGAGTACCTGGAGCGCCTCGGTGTTCCCTATCACGTGATCGAGCAGGACACCTACAGCGTCGTGCGCCGCGTGATACCGGAGGGCCGAACCCAATGCGGGCTCTGCAGCCGGCTTCGGCGCGGGGCCCTCTACCGGTTCGCGCGCGAGAACGGCTACACACGGATCGCCCTCGGCCATCATCGCGACGACATCGTCGAGACGCTGTTCCTGAACCTGTTCCACGGCGGGCGCCTGAAGGCGATGGCGCCCAAGCTCCTTTCCGACGACGGCAGCAATGTGCTGATCCGGCCGCTGTGCTACGCGCCCGAGCGCGAGATCGAACGATACGCACGCGCACGCGGTTTCCCGATCATTCCCTGCACCCTGTGCGGCTCGCAGCCCAACCTGCAGCGCGTGGCCATTGGCCGCATGCTGGACGAATGGGAACGCGATCACCCCGGCCGTGTGGACGCGATCTTCACCGCGCTCTGCAATGTCGAGCCTGCGCACCTGGCGGACCCGCGCCTTTTCGATTTCGCGGCGCTCGAGCGCAAGATCGCCGGGCCCGGCGACTGAAGTGGCGCCACAGCCGCCGCCGCTGCCCAACAGCTACTGGATCGTCCCGGGTCAGGTGCTCGCGGGCGAGTATCCGGCGGGCGGCAGCGGCGATGCGGCGCAGGAGCGGTTGCAAAAGCTGCTGGCCGCGGGCATTGACTGCTTCATAGACCTGACCGAGCCGGGCGAACGCGACGGTTACGAACGGCTGCTGACCGGGCCTGGTTCGCGGAATGCGGTGATCTACATCCGCAAGCCCATCCGCGATCACGGACTGCCAAAATCCCCGGAGCAGATGGAAGAGGTTCTCGATGAGCTGGACTCGGCGGTGGCCGGGGGCCGGCGCGTCTACCTGCACTGCCGTGCCGGCATCGGCCGCACGAATCTCGTCGCTGGCTGCTGGCTCGCTGGCGGCGGTCTCACGGGTGAAGCTGCACTAGCGCGCCTCAACGAGCTCTGGCGTCAAAGTGCGCGCTCGCAGTCCTGGCCCACCGTTCCTGAGACCGAAGCGCAGCGCGAATACGTGCGCGGCTGGCAGTCGTCGCGACCACGGATGGCGGTTGCGCCGCGAGCGCCAGCGGCGACAGCACATGC
Source organism: Steroidobacteraceae bacterium (assembly GCA_049663745.1). Taxonomy (GTDB): domain Bacteria; phylum Pseudomonadota; class Gammaproteobacteria; order Steroidobacterales; family Steroidobacteraceae; genus SCUD01. The sequence goes on from JBATEA010000044.1 coordinate 3,968, forward strand.
GCCTGCAGCAGTCCGGCCGCAGGCACCGGCACCGGCGAGCGCCGATCCGCGCGATCGATGCCGCGGCCTGCTGCTCGGTCTCGCAATCGGTGACGCCATCGGCCAGCCCGCGCGGGGACAGCGATCCGGAGCGGCCGCGGCGGGCAACGCACTCGCGGGCGGCGGCCCCCTCGGATTACCGGCAGGCGCCTGGTCGGACAAGACGGCAATGGCCCTGTGCCTCGCCGAGAGCTTCACTGCGCGCAAGTGCATGGACGCGCCTGACCAGTTGCAGCGTTACCGGCAATGGCAGAGGGAAGGGCGCTGGTCCAGCACCGGTCAATGCGTCGGAATCAGCAAGGCGACCACGCGGGCGCTCGCAACGGCGCAGTGGACCGGAAATCCGTTCTCCGGATCCCATGACCCTGCGCGGGCGGATGCCGAACCGCTGGCAAGAATCGGCCCGGCGGTCGCCTTTGCAATCGCGCATCCGCGCGAAGCGATCGAGCTCGCGGTCGCCTGTGCGCGCGTCACGCACCAGGCGCCGCTGACACTCGATGCCGTGCGCTATTTCGCGGCGCTGCTCGCCGGTGCGCTCGCGGGCGCGACGAAGCACGAATTGCTGGCGCCGCACTTCAGCCCGGTTCCGGGCCTCTGGGAGGCAATCAAGCTGAAGGAGCGCGTCAACGAGGTTGCCGCAGGATCGTGGCGGCTCGGCAAGCCGCGGACCAAGTTGACCGGCGCGCAGGGGGCGGCGCGCGCGCTGGAAGGCACGCTGTGGGCCTTTGAACGAGGCGCCAGCCCGGGCGAATGCCTCGGGATCGCGGCCGGACTCGGCGGCGATGCAGACGTGAGGGCAGCGATGGTCGGCCAGCTGGCCGGCGCTCATTACGGGGTAGCGGCAATGCCGGAGGCCTGGCTCGGCGCGCTCGCGCGTGGAACGGAGATCGCGGCCATGGCGGACGCGCTATTCGAGGCGGACCGGCGCCAGTGAGGAAGCTGCGCATACTCGTTCTGGTTCACGAGACGCTGGTTCCGCCGGAGACTCTCGAGGGCTGCACTGAGCAGCAGGCCGACGATTTCCGGACCGAGTACGACGTCGTCACGCGGCTGCGCCAGATCGGGCACGAGGTGCGGCCGCTCGGCATCGGCGACAGCCTCGGCGAACTGCGCGCGACGATCCAGGACTGGAAGCCGCAGGTCTGCTTCAACCTGCTGGAGGAATTCGGCGGCATCGTGACCTACGACCAGCACGTCGTCGCCTACCTGGAGCTGCTGCGCCAGCCCTACACCGGCTGCAATCCGCGCGGCCTGATGTTGTCGCGGAACAAGGTGCTGACCAAGCAGATCCTCAGCTATCACCGGATTCCGACGCCGCAGTTCGCGCTGTTTCGGCGCGGGCGCGGGATCCGCATACCGGCGCGGCTGCGCTATCCGCTGTTCGTGAAGTCGGCGACCGAAGATGCGTCGCTCGGCATTTCGCAGGCATCGCTGGTCGAGGACCCCGCGCGCTTGCGCGAGCGCATCGAATTCATTCACGAGCACACGTCAACCGACGCGCTGGTCGAGGAATTCATCGAGGGCCGCGAGTTGTACGTCGCGATGCTCGGCAACGAGCGGGTCCGCACTCTCGCGCCCTGGGAATTCATCTTCGGCGAGTTGAAGGACGGCCGCGCCGCGATCGCGACGCGCAAAGCCAAGTGGGACCGCGCCTACCAGGAGCGGCACAGGATCACGAGCTGCAAGGCGCCGGACCTTCCGGCGGGGCTTGCGGAGAGGCTCGACCGGCAGGCGCGCCGGATGTTCCGCGCCCTCCACATGTCGGGCTATGCGCGCATGGATTTCCGCCTGCGAGCCGACGGCACGGCATTCGCG
>JBATEA010000045.1:0-2716 GCA_049663745.1 Steroidobacteraceae bacterium
GTCCTAACTCGTCCAAATGGAAAAAGGGGACGGACCCCTTTTCCAGAACCTGTCCGCGAGAAAAGAGAAAAGGGGTCCGTCCCCTTTTTCCCGCCCCGAAAAAAGCCGCCTAGTATAGCGGCCCCGCGGTTCAGTTCAACTTGATCTGCACGTCCACGCCTGCCGGCAATTCCAGGCGCATCAGCGCGTCGACCGTCTTGTCGGTCGGGTTGACGATGTCCATCAGGCGCTTGTGGGTGCGGATCTCGAACTGGTCGCGCGCGTCCTTGTCGCCATGCGGGGCGACCAGCACCGTGAAGCGCTCGATCTTGGTCGGCAACGGCACCGGCCCACGCACGGTCGCGCCCGTGCGGCGCGCGGTCTCGACGATCTCGCGCGCCGAGGTGTCGATCAGCTTGTGATCGAATGCCTTCAGGCGAATCCGGATGTTCTGGCTGGTAGCCATCGTTGCACCTTTACTTCAGTACTTTCGACACGACACCGGCGCCGACGGTGCGACCGCCCTCGCGAATCGCGAAGCGCAGGCCCTCTTCCATCGCAATCGGCGCAATCAGCTCCACCACCATCTTGATGTTGTCGCCCGGCATCACCATCTCGACCCCGGTCGGCAACTCGATGGTCCCGGTCACGTCGGTGGTGCGGAAATAAAACTGCGGCCGGTAGCCCTTGAAGAACGGCGTATGCCGGCCGCCCTCCTCCTTGGTCAGCACGTACACCTCACACTCGAAGTTGGTGTGCGGATTGATGCTGCCGGGCTTCGCCAAGACCTGCCCGCGCTCCACCTCTTCACGCTTGGTGCCACGCAGCAACACCCCCACGTTGTCGCCCGCCTGGCCCTCGTCCAAGAGCTTCCTGAACATCTCCACACCCGTGCAGGTGGTCTTCAGCGTCGGCTTCAGGCCCACGATCTCGATCTCGTCGTTGACCTTCACGATCCCGCGCTCGATACGACCGGTCACCACCGTGCCGCGCCCCGAGATCGAGAACACGTCCTCGATCGGCATCAGAAACGGCTTGTCGATCACCCGCACCGGGGTCGGAATGTAACGGTCCATCTCCGCCACCAGCTTGACCACCGACTCGGCACCCAGCTCGCCCGCGGCGCCCTCCAGCGCCTTCAGCGCCGAACCGCGCACAATCGGCGTGTCATCGCCCGGGAACTGGTACTTCGACAGCAGCTCCCGCACCTCCATCTCCACCAGCTCGATCAGCTCCGCATCGTCCACCATGTCGCACTTGTTCAAATACACCACGATGTACGGCACCCCCACCTGGCGGGCCAGCAGGATGTGCTCGCGGGTCTGCGGCATCGGCCCGTCCGCCGCCGATACCACCAGGATCGCACCGTCCATCTGCGCCGCACCCGTGATCATGTTCTTCACGTAGTCGGCATGGCCCGGGCAGTCCACGTGCGCGTAATGCCGCACCGCCGACTGGTACTCCACATGCGCGGTCGCAATCGTGATGCCGCGCGCCTTCTCTTCCGGCGCCTTGTCAATCTGGTCGTAGGCCGTGAACTCGCCGCCGTGCTTCTCGGCCATCACCTTCGTCAACGCCGCCGTCAACGTCGTCTTCCCATGGTCCACGTGACCAATCGTCCCGACATTCACATGCGGCTTCGAACGAACGAATTTTTCTTTTGCCATGGCGTAGTCCCTCAGGATGCCTTCTTCATGACCGCCTCGGCGACGTTGTTCGGCACCTCGACGTACTTCTTGAATTCCATGGTGAATGTCGCGCGGCCCTGGCTCATCGAGCGCACCGTGGTCGCATAGCCGAACATCTCGGCCAGCGGGACCTCGGCCGTCACGATCTTGCCGGACGGCGATTCATCCATGCCCGTGATCTGCCCGCGCCGGCGATTCAGGTCGCCGATCACGTCGCCTGAGTATTCCTCCGGCGTCACGACTTCGACATTCATGATCGGCTCGAGCAGCACCGGCTTCGCCTTCGCGAAACCTTCCTTGAAGGCCATCGAGCCCGCGATCTTGAACGCCATCTCGTTCGAGTCCACGTCGTGGTACGAGCCGTCGGTGATCGCGACGCGCACGTCGACGATCGGGAAGCCGGCGATGACGCCCGTCTGCAGACATTCCTTGACGCCCTTGTCCACGGCCGGGATGTACTCGCGCGGCACCGTGCCGCCGACGACTTCATTGACGAACTCGTAGCCCTTGCCTTCAGGCAGCGGCTCGAGGCGCAGCCAGACGTGACCGTACTGGCCGCGGCCGCCGGTCTGGCGCACGAACTTGCCTTCCTGCTCGACCGTCCTGCGGATGGTCTCGCGATAGGCGACCTGCGGCTTGCCGACGCTGGCTTCCACCTTGAACTCGCGCTTCATGCGGTCGACGATGATCTCGAGGTGCAGCTCGCCCATGCCGGAGATGATCGTCTGCCCGGATTCCTGGTCGCTGGAGACGCGGAATGACGGGTCCTCCTTCGCCAGGCGTTGCAGCGCGATGCCCATCTTTTCCTGGTCGGCCTTGGTCTTCGGCTCGACGGCGACCGAGATCACCGGCTCCGGAAATTCCATCTTCTCGAGGACGATTACCTCGTCCGGGTCGGACAACGTGTCGCCGGTCGTGACGTCCTTCAGGCCCACGGCCGCGGCGATGTCGCCGGCGCGGACTTCCTTGATTTCCTCGCGGTCGCTCGCGTGCATCTGCAGCAGGCGGCCGATACGCTCCTTGCGCGTGCGGTTCGGCACGTAGACCTG
>JBATEA010000046.1:0-2035 GCA_049663745.1 Steroidobacteraceae bacterium
TCGATGGCGAGCGCAAAAGGCGCGCCGCCCAGTTCAGTGGGATCGATGCCGAGCACCAGGTGATGCATGATCGGGTTGCCGACGAGCGTAAGCTCGAGGATGTCCGCGGGCTCTATCTTCGCCGCGCGCGCGAGTTCAATCGCCAGTGCGCTGAGCGCGTCACGAATTGCATCCGTCATCTGCTGCGCGCCGCCGGGATTCATCATCGCGTAAGACACGCGGCTCATCAGGTCCTCGCCGAAACGGATTTGCGGGTTCATGATGCCCGCGGCCGCGACGAGCTCACCGCTCTCCAGGTTGCAGAGATGCGCGGCGACGGTCGTCGAGCCGACGTCGACGGCCATGCCGAAGGCCTTCTCGTGGAACCCCGCCCACACGGCGATGATCTGTTTTTCGCCGTGCACCGCGACCGTCACCTTCCACTGGCCCTTGCGGAGCGCCTGCTGCAGGTCGCGCAGCACGGCCAGGTCGCAGGCGAGGCCGGTGAGCTGCCATTCCTTTTCGAGCGCTTCCATCAGACGGCGCAGGTCGCCGGACGGATCGTGCATGTCCGGCTCCTGCACCTCGACGTAATGCAGCCGGACGACGGGATTCAGCTTGATTTCGCGCGCATCGGCATCCTTGCGCACGACTTGCCGGTGCACCTGGCTGCTCGAGGGGACGTCGACCACGACATCGCCCTGCACCAGCGTCGAGCAGGACAGCCGGTGACCTGCCGCAAGCACCTGCCTCGCTGCATAGCGGAGCTCGATATCGCCGACCGGCGACACGCTCTCTGCGCTGGACCGGACGCCGTGCTTGGCGAATTCGCCCTCGGCGATCAGGACCTGGCAACGTCCGCAGATCCCGCGCCCGCCGCACACGGAGTCGATGTCGACGCCGAGCACGCGCGCCGCCTGCAGGAGCGGCGTACCAGCCGGAAAGCGGCCGCGCTTGCCGGAGGGCGTGAAGACGACGAGCGGATGGTTGTCGGTCATGGCTTGCTGCTCACGCGCGAGGACGGCTGCCCCTCTCACGGCGCCCGCGACCGGGCTGGCCCTGGTCCCCGGGCGGAGGGGCCTCACGGAAGCGCCGGATCCAGCGCGCGCAATCGGGATCGTGGCCCATCATGACGTCCGCGCCCATGCAGGCGCGCACCGTCTCGACGTGCAGCGGATTCGTGATCGCCGAGGTCAGGCCCGAGGCGATCGCCATCGTCAGGAATGCACTGTTGATGCCGTCGCGATTCGGCAGGCCGAAGCTGATGTTCGAGGCGCCGCAGCTCGTATTGACCTTCAGTTCATCGCGCAACCGCCGCACGAGGCGCATCACCTGGACACCGCCCCGGTTGATCGCGCCGATCGGCATCACCAGCGGGTCGACGACCACGTCGCTGGCGGGGATACCGTAATCGGCCGCGCGGTTCACGATCTTCTTCGCCACCGCGAAGCGCACGTCCGGATCCTCGGAAATGCCGGTTTCATCGTTCGAAATCGCGATGACGGCGGCGCCATATTTCTTGATCAGTGGCAGCACCACTTCGAGGCGCTCTTCTTCGCCGGTGACCGAGTTGACCAGCGGCTTGCCCTTGTAGACCGAGAGTCCGGCCTCGAGCGCCGCGACGATGGACGAATCGATTGACAGCGGCAGGTCGGTGATCGACTGCACCAGCTGGATCGCCTTTGCGAGGATGGCCGGCTCGTCGGCGAGCGGAATCCCGGCGTTGACGTCCAGCATGTGCGCGCCGGCCTCGACCTGCGCGCGCGCGTCCGCCTCGACGCGACTGAAGTCGCCGGCAGCCATTTCGGCGGCCAGGAGCTTTCTCCCCGTGGGGTTGATGCGCTCGCCGATGATGACGAAGGGCCGGTCGAAGCCGATGACGACTTCCCTGGTCGCGGAGCTGACGACGGTATCGGTCATGGTGTTTCCCTGGCAGACAATTGTGCGGCATCGCGCTCCGGATACCATTGGACCCGTCCCGCGAGCACACCCGATCGATCGATCACTTCGGCTACGGACTCTTCCTGCCGGTAGGCCATCACGTGGACGCCATGCA
>JBATEA010000047.1:0-2930 GCA_049663745.1 Steroidobacteraceae bacterium
TTGCCGGTCGCGGTCAGCGGGATCTTTTCGACAAACACGACATCGTCCGGAATCCACCAATTCGCCACGCGTCCGTCGAGCCAGGCGAGCAGCTCCTCCCGTGTCGGCTTCTCGCCCGGGCGCGGCACGGCGATCAGCAACGGTCGCTCGTCCCATTTAGGGTGCGGGACGCCGATCACGGCCGCCTGCAGCAGCTTGGGATGCCCTGCGGCAACACACTCGAGGTCGATCGAACTGATCCATTCGCCGCCGGATTTGATGACGTCCTTGGAACGGTCCGTGATCTGCAGCGTGCCGTCTTCACTCAGATTGCCGATATCGCCGGTCGCAAACCAGCCGTCCGCGTCATGCGACGCGCTCTTTTCGCCGAGGTGGAAATAATCGCTGCAGACCCACGGGCCGCGCACCTTCAGCATGCCCGAACTCTTGCCGTCGCGCGGCAGCTCCTTTCCCGCGTCGTCCACGATCTTCATCTCCACGCCGAAAGGCGGGCGTCCGGGCCGCGTGCGAAGCGCATCCTTTTCGGCGTCGCTCATCCGCTCGTAGCCCGGAGGCTTCGAAAGGGTTGACCCGAGCGGGCTCATCTCGGTCATGCCCCAGGCATGAATCGTCCACACGCCATGGCGGTCGCGGAACTCGTTCATGATCGAGAGCGGGCAGGCCGAGCCGCCGACCAGCACCTTCTGCAGCGAGTCGAGCACGATGCCGTGTTCGCGCGTGAAGGCGAGCAGGTTCTGCCAGACGGTCGGCACGCCTGCCGCGAGCGTCACCTTCTCCTCGTCGATCAGCGCCGCGAGCGTCGCCCCGTCGCCCATCCTCGGACCCGGAAACACGAGCTTCGCGCCGACCATCGGCGCGCTGTATGGCAGGCCCCAGGCGTTGGCGTGAAACATCGGCACGACCGCGAGTACCGTATCGGCGCGGCCGAAGCCCATGGTGTCCACCAAAGCCGAGCCATAGCTGTGCAGCACGGTGGAGCGGTGATCGAACAGCACGCCCTTCGGATTGCCGGTCGTGCCCGAGGTGTAGCACAGCGAGCTCGCGGTGCGCTCGTCCAGCTGCGGCCATTCGAAGCTGTCGGATTCATCCGCGATGAAGGGCTCGTACGAGTCGTTGCTGAGCACGAAGTACCGCTCAATGGTCGTTAGCGACGGTTTCAGCTTCTCGACCAGCGGCATCACGGTTGAATCCACGAACAGCATGCGGTCGCCGGCATGATTGATGATGTACCGGAGCTGTTCCGGATAGAGGCGTGGGTTCAGCGTATGAAGGATCGCGCCGATGCAGGAGACCGCGTAGTAGAGCTCGAGATGGCGGTAGTCGTTCCAGGCGAGCGTCGCGATGCGATCGCCCGGCTGCACGCCGGCACGGACCAGGGCATTGGCGAGCTTGCGCGCGCGGCGGAAAATATCCGCGAGCGTGCAGCGATGGCGCGGAGTCTCGGCCGTGACCGAAACCACTTCGGTCCTTGAATTGATCCGCTCCGCGTGCCGCATGATCCCGGTGATCAGGAGCGGCGTCTGCATCATGAGACCGAACATCACTTCATCGTCGGCATCGTGAATTCGGCGCCCTTGGAACCGGTCGGCCAGCGCGCGGTCACGGTCTTGAGCCGCGTATAGAAACGCACGCCGTCCGGCCCGTGCATGTGCAGCGGCCCGAACAGCGAGCGCTTCCAGCCGCCGAAACTGTGGAAGGCCATCGGAACCGGTATCGGCACGTTGATCCCCACCATGCCGGCCGTGACCCGGCGGCAGAACTCGCGCGCGGCGCCGCCGTCGCGCGTGAAAATCGCCGTGCCGTTGCCGTATTCGTGGTGATCGATCAAGTCGAGCGCTGCATCGAGGTCCGGCACGCGCACGATCACGAGCACCGGCCCGAAGATCTCTTCGCGGTAGATGCGCATCGCGGGCGTCACCGAATCGAACAGCACGGGTCCCATGAAAAAGCCGCGCTCGTGGCCTGCCACCGACAGCTTGCGGCCGTCCACGACGAGTTTCGCTCCTTCCTGCACGCCGGTCGTCACGTAACCGAGCACGCGTTCCAGGTGCTCGCGCGTGACGAGCGGTCCCATGTCGGCGCCATCGGCCGTGCCCGGCAGCACGCGGATCGCAGCGAGCTCCTTCCTGAGCGCCTCGACCAGCCGGTCACCGGCATCGCCGACGGCGACCGCGACCGATATCGCCATGCAGCGTTCGCCGGCGGAGCCGTAGGCCGCGCCGGCCAGCGCATGGGCAGCCCCTGCAGGGTCCGCGTCCGGCATCACGACCATGTGATTCTTCGCGCCGCCGAGCGCCTGCACGCGCTTGCCATGGTTGGAGCCGGTCCGGAAGACATGTTCGGCGACGGGCGTCGAGCCGACGAAGCTGATCGCATCCACGCCCGGATCGGTCAGCAGCGTATCGACGGCCTCGCGATCGCCGTTGACGACATTCAATACGCCCGCCGGCGCGCCGGCTTCGGTGAACAATTCGGCGAGACGCACCGGGCAGCCGGGATCCTTCTCGGAAGGCTTCAACACGAAGGTGTTGCCGCAGGCAATGGCGATCGGGAACATCCACATCGGCACCATCGCCGGGAAATTGAAAGGCGTGATGCCCGCGCAAACCCCGACCGGCTGGCGCAACGACCAGCTGTCGATGCCGCGCCCGACCGCATCGCTGAATTCGCCCTTCAGCAGCTGCGGGATGCCGCAGGCGAATTCCACGATTTCCAGGCCGCGCGTGACTTCGCCGCGCGCGTCGGCCAGCACCTTGCCGTGCTCGCGCGTCAGGATTCCGGCGATTTCGTCGGAATACCGCTCGATCAGGTCCCGGAAGCGAAACAGCACGCGCGCGCGGCGCAGCGCGGGCGTGTCGGACCATTCCGGCAGCGCCGCACGTGCCGCCGCGATGGCCGTGCGGGTTTCAGCCGCAGAAGCGAGCGCCACC
>JBATEA010000048.1:0-3661 GCA_049663745.1 Steroidobacteraceae bacterium
GCCGTGTGCCGTTCGTTCTTCGCGGGCCGCGACATCCCGGCCGGCCTCGAGCCGTTCGGGAAGCACACGCTGGTCGCCCCGCACGCGACTTCGCTGCGCATGAGCGACCTCGGCTATCGCAACAAGAGCCAGGCTGGCGTCCACGTGTCGGTAAACTCGTTGCAGGAATACGTGCGCGACCTGTCGCGGCTGGTCACGACGCCGCATCCCGAGTACGAGGCGCATGGCGTGCTCGTGGACGGCCAATGGCGGCAGCTCAACGCCAACCTGCTGCAGATCGAGAACGAGTACTACAGCTTCATCCGGCCGAAGCGCGTCGCGCGCTCCGGCGAACGCCCGACCAGGGCATTGCAGCGCGCCGGCGTGCAGTACGTCGAGATGCGCTCGCTCGATGTCGGCGCCTTCGACCCGGTCGGCGTCAACCAGCGCAAACTGTACTTCCTCGAGGCTTTCGCGGCGCTTTGTCTGCTGCGCGACAGCCCGCCGCTGTCAGCGGAGGAAACCCTGCGCTACGAGGACAATCACGCGCAGGTCGCGAGTCGCGGCCGCGAGCCGGGCCTCGTGTTGTGGTCGGCACCGCACCCGCTCGCACTCGCCGACTGGGCAGGGGAGATCCTCGACCAGATGCAAGGCATCTGCGAGCTCCTGGACTCTGGGGACGATGCAAAACCGTTCGCCAATGCGCTTGCGCTGCAGCGTGCGAAGCTCGCGGACCACTCGCAGCTGCCGTCGGCGCGGCTGCTCGACGAGTTGAACCGCCAGGGGCAGTCATTCTTCGAGCTGGCGCTCGGCATGTCGCGCCTGCACCGTGATTATTTCCGCGATCTGTACCCGCCGAACGAGCGGCGGCTGGCGGAAATGCAGGCCGAGGCCCGGAATTCGCTGGCGGAACAACGGGCGGTCGAAGCGGCCGACAAATTGCCGTTCAGGGACTTCGTGGAGCGCTACCTGGCCGGTACGCTGGTTTGACATATTCCAGTGAAATCCGCGACTTGCAAGAAGGAGCGGGAAATCCCCCGCTGTGGCGCGCACCTTGTCCATATACTCCCGGTCCATTGCATGCGCGCCCACCCATACGCCGCGAACGGAAAGGATGCCCGCGAACTGAACCCCACGGACGGGGAAGAAATCCCGGGTTGACCGGCTAGGCCATGGCTCAGGAGACGCTCACCGCGTCACCGGTGGCCGAACAGTTGCAGCGCGGCCATCGCTGGCTGCGCTTCCAGCCGGGTCTCGAAACCGCCTACCGCGCCAAGCAATTCCGCAGCGATCTGAAATTGCTGCGGGCGAGCCTCGGGATCGTCGGCGTGAGCCTGCTGGTCATGTTCGAAATCGAGCACGTCGTGATGCCCGAAATCGGCGTCGCGTTGCCGAACTACCTCCGCATCGGCGTGATGGTCCCGACGATGATCCTGGCATTCGCGCTGACATTCATGCCGCGCGCCGAGATCTGGTATCCGCGCGTAATGGCGGCAGTGCTGCCGATTGCGTTGATGGTCGTCGCCTGGGTCAGTCTGTCGGCCTGGGGCCTGGGCGAGAACCGCCTGTTCGTGCGGCTGATCATCGCGGCCATCGCGACCTACTTCCTGTTCGGCCTGCCGTTTCGCTCGGCACTCGTCGCCAACCTGGTCGCAATCGGTTTTTACGCAGCGGCGGCAAGCGGCGAGGCGATGCCCGCCCTGGAGTTGACCAACTTTCTCTCGATGCTGCTCGTTGCGAATGTCCTGTGCGCTGTCGGCGCATACAACATGGAATCCATGCGCCGCGCCGCCTGGCTCGAGGCGCAGCTGCTGGACGAAGTCGCGCAGCGCGACGGCCTGACCCGCATCTACAACCGGCGCCGGTTCGACGAACACCTGGGCCTGGTCTGGCAGAATGCGGTGCGCGAGAATCGACCGATCGCATTGTTGTTCGTGGACATCGATCACTTCAAGGCCTACAACGACCGCTATGGACACCAGGCCGGCGACGAAGCGATGAAGGCGGTCGCCACGGTCCTGACCCAGTTCGCGCGCCGCCCGCTGGATCTTGTCGCCCGCTATGGCGGCGAGGAATTCGCGCTCGTGCTGTACGACACGACGCAGGACCACGCGCGCGAGTCTGCCGAACGCCTGCTGGAGGAAGTGCGCAGGCTCGGCATTCCGCACCAGGACTCGAGCACCGTGCCGGTGCTGACCGTCAGCGTGGGCATCGCCTGTGTCCACCCGGTCGCGCGGCGCAGCAGTGCGGGGCTATTGCAGCTGGCCGACCAGGCGCTGTATGCCGCCAAGGACGCCGGGCGCAACCGCTCGCAGCTGCTGCACGAAGAATACGAGCACATGAAGACCGGCTATTTCCGCCGGCATTCACCGGGCGGCGCGGCGGATCAGTAGATCGCGATCTCGTGGCGGCCGCGCGAATCGCGCGCTGCCCTGAACATGCCCTCGGTGTTGAAATCCATCGAGAGCTCGCCGTTCTTGTCGACGACGATGACGCCGCCATCGCCGCCGATTTCCACCAGCATCTTGTGCACGACGTCGTGCGCTGCAGCGGCCGCCTTGGTGCCGGTGAGCCGCACACGCGCGCAGATCTCGTGCGCGACGACCGCGCGCATGAAGTACTCGCCGCTGCCGGTGGCCGAGACCGCACAGGAATCGTTGTCGGCATAAGTGCCGGCGCCGATGATCGGCGAGTCGCCGATCCGGCCCCAGCGCTTGTTGGTCATGCCGCCGGTCGAAGTAGCCGCCGCGAGGTTGCCCTGGCGATCGCGTGCGACGGCTCCGACGGTGCTGAAGAATCCGATGTCTTCGTCTGCCGATGCGAGCTTGTCGTCGCGCCGCGCCTCTTCGAGCTGCTTCCAGCGCCGCTCGGTGTAGAAATAGCTGCCCGGCACCAGCTGGACGCCCTGCTCGAGCGCGAACTCTTCCGCGCCTTCGCCGGTCAGCAGCACGTGCGGGGTCCGCTCCATGACCATGCGTGCGAGCTCGATCGGGTTCCTGATGTGGCGCACGCCGGCGACCGCACCGGCCTTTTTCGTCGCGCCGTCCATGATCGCGGCATCCAGTTCGTTGATGCCATCGTGGCTGAACACGGCGCCGAAGCCAGCATTGAATAGCGGCGAGTCCTCCAAGATGCGCACCGCGGCGACCGTCGCGTCCAGGCTGGACCCGCCGGCTTCCAGCACTGCATAGCCGGCATTCAGCGCGCGTTCCAGGTCGGCGCGATAAGCCTTCTCGTTTTCCTCGGTCATCGCGGACCGGCTGATGACGCCGGCGCCGCCATGGATGGCGATCGAAATCATCGGCTGGTCTCCGTCGGCCGCACCCGCGGGTGCGGCGATTACAAGGCTGGCCCACAGTGCGATGGCGATACGGGCGCGCATGGTTGCTATTATCCGTGAATTCGCCGTCGGAGCCATCGAATGATGCATCTCGGCAGGGCAATGATCTTGGCCACCGCGCTGGTGCTCGTCGCCTGCGGCGGCGACGGCGATGCCCTGCTTGGCACGCTGGAACGCGATCGGGTGGAACTCGGGGCGGAGGCCCAGGAACCGATCATCGAGGTTGCGGTGCGCGAAGGGGACGCCGTGACCGCAGGCCAGTTGCTGCTGCGTCTCGATCCGGCGGATATCGAGTCGCGGCTCGCGCAGGCGCGCGCGACAGCGGACCAGGCCGAACGGCGC
>JBATEA010000049.1:0-3344 GCA_049663745.1 Steroidobacteraceae bacterium
CCCAGCGTATAGCCCGGCGCGAGCCCGGCACTGATCGTGATGGATCGCATCCGGTCGAAGCGGTTGAGCTGCATCGCGCCGGAAGTCTCGGTGAGCCTCACCAGGTTCGCGAGCGGCACGAGTTCGCCGCTGCGATCGGAGCGGACGTAGAGATTCTGCAGGTCGGAGGGCACGGCGCGGTCCTGCGTCTCGCCCTGCAGGATCACGCGGTACTCGCGTCCGCGATCCACATAGGTCGTGACGATGCGCGAGCCGAGCACCGTCTCCAGCGTGCGGCCGACCGACTCCAGCGACACGCCGAGCTCCGCGGCACGGTCGCGGTCCACGGCCACGTCGATCTGCGGCTTGCGCTCCTTGAAGTTCGTATCCACGCCGACGAGCCCCGGATTCTGGCGCGCGAGTTCCAGGATGTGGTCGCTCCACCCGGCCAGCGTCTGGTAGTCCGGGCCGCCGATCACGACCTGCACCGGCCTGCCGAAGCCGCGCGTGCCCAGGCCCTGCAGCGGATAGACCCGCGAGCGCACGCCGGGCAGCGCCGCGAACTGCGTCGCGAGCGAGTTTGCGACGTCCGTTGCGCTGCGTTCGCGCTCGCCCCAGTCCGTCAGCAGCACGAAGCCACGGACCTCGTTGACTTCCGATGTGCCGGCACCGCCGCCCGAGCCGATGCGCATGATGAAGCGGCGGATGTCTCCGAACCGCTGCTTCTCGCTGAACAGGATCTGCTCCGCTTTCAACAGCTGCCGCTCGGTGTACTCGAGGGTCGCGCCTTCGGGAGCGTCGAGCTCAACGCGCACGAAGCCGAGGTCGCCGGGGGGCGCAAATTCGCGCGGCAAGGTATTGAGGGCGAGGATTGCAACACCCACCAGCGCCAGCGTACCGCCGACGATCAGCCACGGCCGGCCCAGCAGGATGCGCAGGCGGCGCTGGTAGGCCTGCGACAAGCGCCGGAAGAAACCGTCCACGCGCAGCGCGAACCCGTCGCGCTCGTGTCCCTGCCGGAACAGGTGCGTCGCCATCACCGGCGTCAGCGTCAGCGCCACCAGCACAGAGAACACCACGGCCGCCGCCAGCGTGAAGCCGAACTCGCGGAACAGCCGGCCGGTGGCTCCCGGCAGGAACGAGATCGGCACGAACACCGAGATCAGCACCAGTGTCGTCGCTATCACGGCAAAGCCGATCTCGCGGCTTCCGTCGATCGCCGCGAGCAGCGAGGGCTGGCCTTGTTCGACTCTGCGGAAGATGTTCTCGAGCACGACGATCGCGTCGTCCACGACCAGGCCGATTGCCAGCACGAGGCCGAGCAGCGTCAGCACGTTGATCGAATAGCCCAGGGCATCCATGACCATGAACGTCGCGATGATCGAGATCGGGATGGTCACGGCAGGCACCAGCGTCGCGCGCAGGTTGCCGAGGAACAGGAAGATCACGAGCAGCACCGCGGACATCGAGATGCCGAGCGCGATCACCACTTCGCGCAGCGACGCATTGATCGAATCCGCACGATCGATGTTGATCGTCAGCGACATGCCGGCCGGCAGCCCCGGCCGGATGCGATCGAGCGTTTTGTGGATTTCCTTCGCGACCTCGAGCGTGTTCGCCTTTGAATTCTGCTCGATGCCGAGGCTGATGCCCGGCAGGCCCGTCGAGCGGGACACGCTGCGCTCGTTCTCCGCGCCGAGCTCGACCCGCGCGACATCTCCGAGCCGGACCAGGTAGCCGTCGGCGCCGCGCCCGATCGACAGCTTGCGGAAATCCTCGACCTTCGAAAGCCCGGTGTCGGTGCGCAGCGAGAACTCGCGCTCGCTGGATTCGAGCCGTCCGGCCGGCAGCTCGACGTTTTCACGCCGCAACGCGCCCTCGATGTCGGCGACCGTCAGCGCGCGCGCCGCGAGCGCCTGGCGGTCGATCCAGATGCGCACGGCCTGGCGTCGCTCGCCATTGATGTTGACGCGCGCGACACCCGGTGTCGCGGACAGCTGGTCGAGCAGCACGCGTTCAGCGTAGTCGGTCAATTCAAGTGCGGAAATGCGGTCGCTGGACAGGTTGAGGTAGATGATCGCCTCACCGATGGCCTGGGCCTTCTGGATCTCCGGCGGATCGGCTTCCTCGGGGAGGTCGTCGATGACGCGGCCGACGCGGTCGCGGATGTCGTTGGCAGCCGCATCCACGTCGCGATCCGGGCTGAATTCGACGTTGATCGCCGAATGGCCATCGCGGGAATCCGAGCGGATCGTCTCGATCCCTTCGAGGCCGGCGATGCGGTCCTCGATGACCTGCGTGATCTTGTTCTCGACGATCGCGGCGCCGGCGCCCAGGTAATTGGTCGTGACCGACACGAATACCGGGTCCACCTCGGGGTATTCGCGGACCGCAAGGCGGGTCAGCGACACCAGGCCCAGGATCACCAGCAGCAGGCTGATGACCGTCGCGAATACCGGCCGCCTGATCGAGAATTCCGAGAGTTTCATCGGGCGGGCCCGTTATGGCGCGGCCGCGGCGCGATCCAGTTCGTGCACGACGCTACCGTCGCGAATCATCTGAGTGCCCTCGATGACGACGCGTTCGCCCGCCGCCAGGCCGCCCGTGATCTCGACTTCACCGGGACTGCGCCTCCCGATCGCGATTTCGCGGCGCAGCACTTTCCCGTCCACGACGGCGAATACGTAAACGTGGCCCCGCTCGGGCACGACCGCTTCTTCGGGCACCACGAGACCCGGCACCGGATCGCGGCTGACCTCGACGGTCAGGAACATGCCGGGCCGCAGCTGTCCCTCCGGGTTGGGAACCCTGGCGCGCACCTTGATCGACCGCGCGACCGGGTCGACGCGGGAATCCACCGATTCCACCACTCCGTCGAATGACACGCCCGGGTAGGCGATGCTGGTCGCGGCCACGGCGAGTCCCGGCTTCAGGATCGCGAGAAATGTCTCCGGCACGTCGAAATCGAGCTTCATCGTGCGCGTGTCGTCGAGCGTCGTGATCACCGTGCCCGGACTCACGAAGGCGCCGACGCTGACCCGTCGCAGGCCGACGCGGCCGTCGAACGGCGCGCGAATCACCGTGTCCGCGACCCGCGCCCGCGCCGATGCAACACGCGCCTCGTTGCCCTTCAGCGTCGCCTCGATCTGCTCGAGTTGCGACTGCGACAGCGCCTGCTGGGCGTAGAGATCGCGGCTACGCGCATAAGCGCTCCTGCTCTCGGCCAGCGCTGCCTCGGCGGCGGCCAGGTCGGCCCGGTTCTGCGCACCGTCCAGTTCGACCAGCACACGTCCGCGCTGCACCCACTGGCCCTCCTCGAATCCCACCGCGACGACCTTGTTGCCCGCCTTGGACGTGACCTCGAC
>JBATEA010000050.1:0-1642 GCA_049663745.1 Steroidobacteraceae bacterium
ATCGCAGTTAGTCAAAGAGGCAACTGCGATCCTGCGACCCGGCACCAATTACGCCAATTACGGTATCAACAGGGTGCTGCCCGTTGTCCGCCGTGCTTCGAGGTCGCGATGCGCCTGGGCCGCGTCGGCGAGCGCGTAGGTTGCGCCGATCTTGAGCCTGACCTTGCCGCCCGCCACAACATCGAACAACTCACGCGCACCGCGAGCGAGTTCCGATGCTTTCGCGGTGTAGTGAAAGAGCGTCGGTCGCGTCAGGTAGAGAGAACCGCGCTTCGTGAGTTCGAGCGGCGCGATCGCCGGCACCGGCCCCGAGGCATTGCCGAAACTCACCATCATCCCGCGCGGCCGCAGCGAGTCGAGCGAGGCATAGAAGGTGTCTTTGCCGACGCCGTCATAGACGACCGAGACGCCTTTCTTTTTCGTAATCGCGCGGACGCGTCCCGCGATGTCCTCGCGTGAACTGACGATGACTTCCATTGCGCCGTGCCCGCGCGCGAGCGCCACTTTCTCGTCGCTGCCGACCACGGCGATGACCTTCGCGCCAAGCGCGTTTGCCCATTGCAGCGCGATCAGGCCGACGCCGCCGGTTGCCGCGTGCAGCAGCACGAATTCATTGCGCCGCAGGCGGTAGCAACGCCGCAACAGGAACCAGGCCGTGAGGCCTTTCAGCATCATCGCGGCGGCCTGCTGGTCGGAAACGCCGTCGGGCAGCTTCACGACGCGGGTCGGGTCCATCACGCGTTCATCCGTATAGGCGCCCGTCGTGTTATCGGCGTAGGCCACGCGATCGCCGGGCCTGAAGGCAGTCACCCTGCTGCCGACCTCCACGACCACGCCCGCCGCCTCGGAACCGAGGCCGCTCGGCAGTCTCAACGGATAGAGACCCGTGCGGTGATAGGTATCGATGAAGTTCACGCCGATCGCGGTCTGGCGGACGCGGATCTGCTTCGCCTGCGGTGCACCGACCGCGACTTCCTCGAGGCGCAGGACCTCGGGGCCGCCGTACTCATGAATGCGGACCGCGCGGCTCATCGTCCGCTCAGGACGGTTTGACGTTGGCGTTCAGGCGGAACAGGTTGGTCGGGTCATGCTTTTTCTTGAGCGCGACCAGCCGTTCATAATTGCCGCCATACACGCCGAGGATCCGGTCTGCCGGGGCATCGGACAGGTTGGTGTTGGCATAGAAACCGATCGTCGACGGTTCGATGGCGGGCCACCTGGCCTTGACCCACTCCATGATCGGTGCATCCCCGGAACCGTCATCGCTGCTGGCCTGGACAATTACATTGAACGCCGCATTGCGGTGCCAGAATGCTGTGGCGTCCGGCGCCACGCGATTCATTGCGCCACCGAACGCCGGGATCGCGATACGAGCCGCAGGCACAGTGGATTCCGCATAAATATCGACGATGGTAGCGATCAGCTTGCCATCGAGCTGCTTCACGAATCCGGACTTGGTGTAGTAGTGACGGCCGATGCGCGCGCGCGCGTCGTCCTTTGTTTGCAATTGCGTATATTTCATCGGGCCCAGCTCATCGCGGAGTGGTTTCCCCAGCTTCCGGTACGGTGCGAGTACGCGCTCGGCGGCTTCAATCGGGCCGCTGTAACAGACATCCATGCCGACGAGCTTGTCGCCCGCCGG
>JBATEA010000051.1:0-6986 GCA_049663745.1 Steroidobacteraceae bacterium
ATGATCCTCGAGTATTCGGGGCGGCACCTCGCGCTGATCGAAGCTGCCGCGTCGATGAAGCTCCTGCTGTATGTGTCGCTGATCGCCTGCATCTTCACGCCCTGGGGCACGACCATTGCGGGCAGCGACGCGCTTGCGTACGCGGTCGGTCTGGGAAGCTATGCGCTGAAGCTGCTGGCATTCGGATTCGCGCTGGTCGTGTTCGAGACCGCGATCGCCAAGATGCGCGTCTTTCGCGTGCCGGAATTCCTGAGCGTGGCGCTGATGCTCGGCCTGCTGGGCGCAATCCTGCTGTTCATCTCGAGGGTCACGTAATGACGCCCTTCGAGACGGATATGGCCCATCTGCTGGCGGGATCCATGGTTCTCGTGAGCTTTCTGCTGCTCTACCAGGACCGGATGTTCGCGCTGCTGAACATCTTTGCGCTGCATGCGTGGGTCCTGGCCTGTTCGGTCGCCTGGCAGGCATACCTGCAGCACGCCCCCCATCTGTTCATCACGGCGCTGATTGCGCTGGTGTTCAAGGGCGTGTTCATCCCCGTCGCGCTGCACCGGATCGTCGTGCGCCTCGGCATTCATCGCACGATCGATACGGTGGTGAGCGCCGGCCCGACGATGTTGCTCGGTATGGCTCTGGTGGCGCTCTCGATCGTCGTCATGCTGCCGGTGACCGAGGCCGCCGGCGCATTCGTGCGCGAGGACCTGGCATTCGCGCTGTCGATCGTGCTGCTGGGGCTCCTGATGATGGTCACGCGCCGCAATGCCGTCAGCCAGGTTATCGGCTTCATGTCGCTGGAGAACGGGCTGGTGCTCGCCGCGACCGGCGCGCGGGGAATGCCGCTCGTGGTCGAGATCAGCGTCGCGTTCTCGGTCCTGATCGCCTTCATCGTCATCGGCATCTTCCTGTTCCGCATCCGGGAAAGATTCGACTCCGTCGATGTCCGGGCGCTCGACATGTCGAGAGGCGAATCGGCGTGAGCGCGTCGATCGGCAGCGCCGCATTGACCGGGCTCCTCGTGATTCCGGCAGCCGGGGCGCTGTTGCTCGCCGCCATTCCGGGTTATCGGCTGTCGGCGACCATCAATGCGACGGTGTGCGGATTCACGCTGTTCTGCGCCGGCCTGCTCTATTCGCACCGGCCGGAGCCATCGTTGTACCTTCTTGTCGACGACGTCAACACGGTCTTCCTGATCGTCTCAGCGCTGGTCGGATTCACGACCAGCGTATTCAGCGCGGGTTACATCGCGCATGAATTGCAGGCCAAGAAACTGCGGATGCGGGACGTGCGGTTCTATCACGCCATGTACCAGCTGTTGATGCTGGCGATGAACCTGGCGCTGGTATCGAACAACATCGGATTGATGTGGGTCGCGATCGAGGTCGCGACGCTGACGACGGTGGTGATGGTCGGAATTTATCGCACCAGTGCCGCACTCGAAGCCGCCTGGAAGTATTTCATTCTCGGTTCGGTGGGAATCGCGCTCGCCCTGTTCGGCACGATTCTGGTCTACCTCGCAGCGCAGGAGCAGCTCGGCCAGGGGGTCGTGGCGATGTCGTGGGACCGGCTCGTGGCGAGCTCCGGCACCTTCGATCCGGCGCTGCTCAATCTCTCCTTCGTGTTTCTGCTGCTCGGCTATGGAACGAAAGTCGGTCTCGCTCCGGTCCATGCCTGGCTGCCGGACGCGCATGCAGAGGGCCCGACGCCCATCTCGGCGGTGCTTTCGGGCCTGCTGCTGAATGTCGCGCTGTTCGCGCTGTTGCGATTCAAGTTGATCATGGCCGGCAATGCCGCGGTGATCTCGCCGGGGCCGCTGATGGTCGCGATGGGCCTCACCTCGCTGATTTTTGCCGGCCTGATGATTTATCGCCGCCGCGACATCAAGCGCATGTTTGCGTATTCCTCGATCGAGCACATGGGCATCATCACGCTCGCCTTCGGATTGGGCGGCCCGCTCGCGAACTTTGCCGGGCTGCTCCACATGGCGATGCACAGCCTGACGAAGTCGGCAATTTTCTTTGGCGTGGGCTACATTTCACAGCTCGAAGGGACGCAGCAGATCGCCGACATCCGCGGGCTTACGCGCAGTCAACCGCTGCTCGGCTGGCTGCTGGTGGCTGGAGTCGTCGCAATCGCCGGTCTGCCGCCATTCGGCATATTCACGAGCGAGTTTCTGCTCGTGACATCGACATTCGCGAGCTCGCCCTGGCTCGCGATTGCGCTGGTTACGGGTCTCGCGATTGCATTCGGCGGCCTGATGCTGCGGCTTCACGAACTTGGATTCGGCGATTCAGGAAAGCATCACAAACTCGCCGCATATCGTCTCGCGCCCATGGCCTTGCACCTCGGGCTGGTCGCGGTCGCGGGTCTCTATCTTCCGCCGGCGATCAATACCTGGTTCCGGCATGTTGCCAGCCAACTCGGATAGACCGGCCCCATGTTCAAAGCCCTGCTCGGAAATCTGACTCGTATTTCATCGCACCGGGGATGGCCGCGTGTCGAAGTGGACGCCGACATCTGGCAGGCGATCGGCCAGGCGCTGCGCGAGGGTAAATTGGATCTGTTGGGTGAGTGGGGCGACACTGGCGCCGTGCATTGCGCGCTCTTCGAACAGGCGACGCGCCAGATGTACGTGGCATCCATCGCGGCCTCCACCGGCCGTGTACCATCGCTGGCCGTTTTTCATGCGCCCGCGATCCGGCTGGAACGGGCGATCATCGATCTCTTCGGGCTGGAAGTGGTCGGGTTGCCCGATCAGCGGCCCTGGCTGGACCACGGCCGTTGGACGAGGCGCGCGCCGCTCGGAACGCTGGCGCGCTCGCCCGAGACCCCTCGTTCCTATCGCTTTCTCGAGTCGGACGGACCCAGTTTGCATCAGATTCCGGTCGGCCCGGTGCACGCGGGCATCATCGAGCCCGGACATTTCCGGTTCACCGCCAGCGGCGAGACCATCGTGCGCCTCGAGGAACGTCTCGGCTACACCCACAAAGGCGTTGACTCGCTGCTCAGCGGCAAGACAGTCGGCGAAAGCGCGCCGATAGCAGCTCGCGTTTCCGGCGACAGCACGGTGGCGTATTCACTGGCTTTCGCCAGGGCGGTCGAAACGGCGCTTGACTTCGTTCCGCCGCGGCGCGCCGTCTGGCTGCGCGCCATCATGGCCGAGCTCGAGCGCATCGCGAATCACCTGGGGGACATCGGGGCGATCTGCAACGATGCCGCCTTCTCGATGATGCACGCCGAATGCGGAGTGTTGCGTGAAGCGACATTGCGCGCCTGTGCGACGGCTTTCGGCCATCGCCTGATGATGGATCGGGTCATCCCCGGAGGAACCGACGTGGATCTCACCGCGACCGGGCGGGACGCGATCCTCTCGCTGACACGGCAATTGAGCCGACGGTTCCCCGAGTTGATCGAGCTGTACGAGAACACCGCGTCGTTGCAGGACCGCACCGTCGGAACCGGAACAGTCAACGCGGCGCTGGCCGCGGAATTTGCCGCGGGCGGTTTTGTGGGGCGCGCCTCGGGCCGCTCCTTCGATGCGCGCACGGCGCTCGCCTACGAGCCCTATGACATGCTGCCCATCGAACCCGTCATGCGGACCGAGGGCGATGTCGACGCGCGCATCTGGATCCGGATCCAGGAAGTCCAGGCGAGCGTCGAATGGCTCGAAGCTGCGCTGGGATCCCTGCCAGCCGGGCCGGTGCTTCCCGACGCGATCGTAGCGCCGGCGGCGACCGTCGAGGCCACCGCGATCGTGGAGGGCTTCCGTGGCGACCTGCTGGCGTACGTGCGCGTCGGGCCCGATCTTCGCATCGAACGATGCCACCTGCGCGACCCGTCCTGGTTTCAATGGCCGCTGCTCGAAGTCGCTGTCTACGGCAACATCGTTGCGGATTTTCCGCTCTGCAACAAGTCATTCAACTGCTCGTACTCCGGGCACGATTTGTAGGCGAACATGCGCAGACGCCTGTTCAAGAATCTCTTCAGTGTGCCCGTCACGGAGCCGTATGCCCCGGACCGGCCGGAGCTGTTCGAGGGCGCCGGCGAGGCGCTGCGCGGCGCCATCGCGCGACGCCTCGGGCGCAGCCTCGCAATCCGCGCCGTGGATGCCGGATCGTGCAATGGCTGCGAACTCGAAATTCATGCGCTCAACAACGCCTATTACGACGTCGAGCGATTTGGCGTGCGCTTCGTGGCCTCGCCGCGGCACGCCGATCTGCTGCTCGTGACCGGCCCGGTGACCTGCAACATGCGCGAAGCATTGGAGCGCACCTACGCGGCGACGCCGGCGCCGAAGTGGGTTGTCGCCGTCGGCGACTGCGGGGCCGGGTGCGGCGTCTTCGAGGGCAGCTACGCCTGCGTCGGCGCCGTCAGCAAGGTCATTCCGGTGGATCTGGTCATCCGCGGCTGCCCGCCGACGCCGCTCGACCTGCTGCGCGGGCTGACTATGCTGCTTGGCCGACCATAGCTGTACGTCAGCCGGGATTCCCGGGATTACTTCCGGCGCACCGACTTGTATTTCTCCAGCCCCGGCTCCTGGCTGGTGTAACGCGGCAGTTTGTCGCCAATCTCGGCCCACTCGACATGCTGGTCGAAGAACACGTGGCACTGCGGCTCGCGGTCGATCGCCCCGTGGATCGACGTGCGCGTGACGTGGATTTCGCCCGGGCACAGCGTGGAGGCGAAGAAGAGCGTCGTGCCGCAGGTGTCGCAGAAGCCCCGGCGGCTCTGTTGCGAGGACTGGTACCAGCGCGGTTCGCGTGAACCTGGCTGGAACCGGAAGCGCTCCTCCGCCGCCCCGACCCAGCTGACGAAAGCTGCGCCATGGGCTTCCTGGCAGTAATGGCAATGGCAATGCCCGAAGAAAATCGTCGGCGGCGTGATCGAAAACTTCACCGCACCGCAGAGACAGCCGCCCTCGAAGTCGCTCATGGCAGCTTGCCCACGACGAACGCAATCCACATGCCGAAGAGCAGGACCGTGCTCGCAGCATAAACGAGGAACCGGTGCATCACGCGATTGTAGGTCACGTGGATCAGGCTGTGCAGCGCGCGGAGGATGACGTAGGCCCAGGCCGCCGCGACGAAGCCCGGTGTCGAGCCGCCGGTGACCGCGAGCGCAATGCAGAGCACGTAGAAGAGCACCGGCACCTCGAAAAGATTCCGGAAATTGTCCGCCGCCCAGGTGTTCTCGAGCCGGCCGGCCGCGGCACGCGCTGTCGCAAGCGACTGTGGGCTGATGCGTTTGTCGCGCATCTCGCCGAGGCGGTCGGCGTAGAGCTTGATCCAGACGAGCGCGGTCACGAAAACCATTCCCGCGGTGGGCAGCCAGATCGGGTCGATCGTCATGTGACACTCACTGGGGGTTTCCTGTAACCGGCGAGCGCATTGTGGATGTCATCCCCCACCCCCGCGCGCGCCAATGCGGCGTCGCAGGGGGTAACATACCGCAGGTGAATGACGAGCAGAATCCCTGCGTCCTGCCGACCTTCGACGACGTGGAATCCGCCGCCGGGAGGCTCGCGGGGATCGCGCGACGCACGCCGCTGCTCGCCGACACGCCGCTCGATGAGCTGACCGGTGGCCGCGTATTGCTGAAGGTCGAGTCGCTGCAACGCACCGGCTCGTTCAAGATCCGCGGCGCCTACAACCGGCTCGTCCAGCTCGGTCCCGACGAGCGGGCCGCCGGCGTCGTCGCATTTTCCTCCGGCAATCACGCGCAGGGCGTTGCCTGTGCCGCGGCCTTGCTCGGCATGCGGGCCACCATCGTGATGCCCTCCGACGCGCCGCGCGCAAAACTCGAGGGCACGCGCGCGCTCGGCGCCGACATCGTCCTTTATGACCGTGAACGAGAGAGCCGCGAGACCATCGCGTCGAAACTCGCGGCGGAATTCGGCGCCACGCTGGTTCCCGCCTTCGACGACCCACATGTCATCGCGGGCCAGGGGACGGTGGGACTTGAGCTGATGCAGCAGGCGCGCGAGCTCGACGCAACGCCGGACCAGGTGTTGATGGCTTGCAGCGGTGGCGGGCTGGTCAGCGGCTCGGCCCTGGCCATCCGCGAACTGTCGCCGACGACCGAGGTGATCTGCGTAGAACCGACGGGCTTCGACGACACACGCCGGTCGCTGGAAACGGGACGCAGGATGACCAATGCGAAAGGCGCGCGCTCGATCTGCGATGCGCTGATGTCGCCGTCACCCGGCGTGCTGACCTTCGCGCTGATGCGCCAGCTGCTGGCGGGTGGCGTGGCCGTCACCGATGAGCAGGTGCAGGCCGCGATGGCCTGGGCATTCCGTCATCTGAAGCTCGTCATCGAGCCGGGCGGGGCCGTCGCGCTCGCCGCGGTGCTCGCCGGCCAGGTGCCGACCCATCGGCGCACGACGGCGCTCGTCGTCTCCGGCGGCAACGTCGATCCCGCGACCTACTTCGAATCGTTCCGGCAGGGACACTGATTCACCCGATCTCCGACCGCAACTGCTCCAGGTAGCCGCGCATGAATTGGCTGCGGCGCTCTGCTTCACGACGGCCCGCCGCCGTCTGCATCGTCTCCGCGAGCTTCAGGAGCTTGGTATAGAAATGATCGACCGAAGCGCCGGCATCGTCCGGTTCGCGTGCCGCACAGAACGGGTCATGCGCCTGGTAGATCGGCCGCCCGAGCGCCGCACCGACCGCAATGCAGCGCGCGATGCCGATTGCGCCCAGCGCATCGAGCCGATCCGCATCCTGCACGACCTTTGCCTCGACAGTGCGCGGCGCGATGCCCGCCGAGAAGCTGTGCGCCTCGATGGCGTGCCGGATATCGGGCAGGCAGCCGGACGGATACCCGGCACTCGTCAGGAATTCGACGGCGCGCGCCGCGGCGATGCGCGAGGCATTGGCGCGCTGCGGCGAATCCTTGGCGACATGCACGCAGTCGTGCAACCAGGCCGCCGGCAGCACGATCTCGCCGCGCGCGCCCTCGGCCGCGCAGAGCCGCGCCGCAGTCGC
>JBATEA010000052.1:0-4070 GCA_049663745.1 Steroidobacteraceae bacterium
TGAGCAACCCTCGGTTGTTGTCGGCAGGCAACCGGCTGAACACCGAAGCGGTGTTCTCCGCAGTGCCGGCATCCGCGCCGAGCGCGAGCATTTCGGCGACGGTGTCGGCCACGCCTTGTCTGACGCGAATTTCGAATGATTTGTTGTGGGAACTGGATCGCGTGCCACCCGGATTCGAAGCTACATCGATCAACTCCCGGAAAACCCCGCGGCCCGCCTTCACCACCGCCCGGCCAGCGCGGTAGTGAAACACATTTGGCCTGTCGATGAACGAGTCGCCCGCATTCGCCCCAAGGTTGGAACGCCACAAAGCGTAGTTCGGGAGCGAGCCCCAGATCTCGATGCGACCGAGCAACTCGGTTGCCAATTCGCGGGCCTTGGCGGGATCCTTTTCGCTCGCCAGGTCCTTCAGCGCCTTCTGGTTGGCGACCACATCAGCCGAATGAAGGTCAGCGAAGAAATCGCCGGTGAAGTCAGAAGTCTGTAGCAAGATGTCGGTCGGCGCCCAAAGCGCTTCAAAGCGCTCGAGTTTGCGAAGATCGGGCGTGCCGTCGAAATCTGCGGCATGACTCGCCCGCCGGGCCGGTCCGAGGAGGTCGAATATCGGCCGACGCAAGCGTTGGGTCTCCGCTCCAGGAACCTTGATCTCGTAATCGATCCATTCCGCCGTTGCTGCAGGCGTGACTTCATCAGGTGAGAATCCGCCAAGGGCCATGTCCATTCCGCTCGCGACTCCGGCGCCGCCCACCTTGCCGATGTCGTTTACGGATTCGACCAGTTCCGACTGCAGATCGCCCTTCTCTGTATATCCAGCATTGACAATCTTTTCACTCCCGACCTGCAGTACGGGAATCCACAGTTTTACCGCGAGCGCCGCGTCGCGGAACGGCTGCGGATCAACGTCGGGATCCGGAAGTGCATCCGGCCATGGCACTGGCGCATGGCTGAGTCTCAACGGCTTTCCCAGCGTCTCCGCGGGCCGGAGGGTCGTCTTGAGCACAGTGGCTTCGGTGGTGGCTCCCGCTTCATAACGCTCCACGACGACACGCAAGTCAACGGTGTGCCATTCGCTGTCCGGGATAGATGGCGCGGCATCCGCGGCGTTCCAGACGCTCGTCGAAGAAGAGTCCGCCAAGGTTTCGCCAGCTTTCGCGTCGGGTAGCAATACATCGAGCGAGATCCATTTCCCGTTTTCCTGGCGCTCGACCCACCAGTGATCGCGAAGTGCCGCAATTGCCACGCTATCGTCGTCCTGTTTCGCGTTCGCCGCGTCCTTCAACGCCGCAATGATGGTCTGCGTCTGCAACTCGACCAGCGATTCGGCCTTTGACTTGGCCTGTTGCGATTTGACCGACAGTTCACCAGTCGCACTCGCCGCCCGTTGCGCAGGCATTGGCCGCACCTTGCCCAGCAATTCGCGCGCCTGGCCCTCCGAAAGTGTTGCGTGCGCAAGCCGCACAGTATGTCCAGAGCGGCGCAGGAGGTCGCCGAGCAGCACGGACCGATCGAGGTTGCTGCCAACGCGATCGAGCATCACGCCCTGCGAACCACGCAACAGTCCGCGGTACGGTGCCCACGATGTGTGGTCGCGCACCCATTCGAAATGCTTCTGTGGGTCATGGCCGAGCGAAACGGCGAGCGCCGCAGGATCGAACTCCGTCCGCGGCAGCTTGGCGGCTTCGGCGACCAGCTTGTCGACTCGATCGGCGATCTGTTCACGTCTCTCGTCGGGTGATCGCGTATCAGCTGCCACCACGTCGGCGGTGGGAAAGCCCACAGCGTTTTCCGGCTCGTCTTTCTTTCCAGAGCAGGACGCGCAGGCAATGGCGAATACCAGAAGGGATACCCACCAGAGGTGATTTCGCATTTCGAACTCCTTGCGCAAGCCCGGCGTGTTTGTTTCTTGGCTTGCTGCCGGGCGCTGCGCGGCATTATGCGCCCGACGTATCCGAGGCAGTCAGCCTATGAAAATTCAATAACTTAGCGCCCCGATGCGACGGCAGCAGAAGCGGGCATATACTCGGCTCGACGCAAACCCCGGGATCCGACCCGAAGAATTACGAGGGAGCGTTGCATGCTTTCCTGGCTCGACGCCACGTTGGCCGCGCTCGGCGAAGGGTTCATGCGTGCATGGACCATCGTCGAGCGCAGCTATCGGCGGCCGCTTGCGCGCCTCGCATTTCGGCTGAAGTTTTCCGTCTATCCACTGCTCGCGCTCGCCGCGCTCGGCTGGCTCGCCTGGGACTGGACGCACGATCGGTCGCTGAACTCTGCCGAGAATGCCATCTTCGACAAGGTCGTGAACTGGCGCCCGGTCGAGCCGAACCCATCCGGACGTGTGGTCGTGGTTGAGATCGACGAATGCTCCATCGAATACTTCCGAGCGCGCGGCGAGGGCGGCTGGCCATGGAGCCGTCAGCGGCATGCGGACCTGCTCGATCGGCTGGATCGCGAGGGCGCGCTCGTCGTGGGCTATGACGTGCTTTTCACTGATCCTGCGAAGCAAGATCCCGGTGGGGACCGTTCACTCGAGGCGATGGCTGCGGGCGGTGCCGGGCGCTTCGTGTTCGCCGCCACGCGCCTGCATCCCGATTATGACGAGGGATCGCCGCTTCGGGCGTCGGAAGCGCCTGCGGCATTTCCTCTGGTGAAAGATTCGCAATCCGACCCGAAGGTTGCGCTGCTGTTGCCCTATGGCCGGGCGATGGCGCAAAACAGTGCGATCGTGAACGTCGCTCGCAATCAGGACGGCATCCTGCGCGACGTGCGGCTCTACGAGCGAGTCGGCGATTGGGGGCTGCCGTCGCTGCCGCTGCGGCTGGCGGCGACAGCGACCGGACACCCGCCCGGCGAGTTCGGCGCTTCCATCCGGCCCAACTGGCGGCAGGAGACTCGCCTGCCGCGCATCAGCGCGGCTGATTTGCTGGTCGATGGCCCGCCGGTTTGCGGCGCTGCGGCGACGGCCCGGCAGGCGCTCAAGGATCGCGTCGTCCTCGTCGGCTACACGGCCTCCGGCCTGAATGACGCCAAGCCGACACCCGTTGATCCCGTCATGCCGGGTGTCGAAGTGCTGGGCGAGGCGACAGAGGCGTTGATCGTCAACAGCGGCATCCGCGTGCCGCCTGCCTGGCTCAAGTACGCCGTCGCCGCGCTGCTGGTCGTGCTCACCGCCTTCGTGTTCTTCCGCGGCGAACCGCACAACGACATCGACTCCATCTTCGTCGCGACGAACCTCGCCTTGCTGGGCGCGGCTTTCGTCGGGTTGACGTTCTTCGGCTACTTCTTTGACATTTTCGCGGCAGTCGGCTTCGTCAGTTTCCTGTTCGGTCTTTGCCGCGTCTACGCCAAGGTTCAGCGCGGCCGCGCCGTTGGCAACGGCGATTACCTCCCGGACTTCGACCCGGCAAAGCACCGCTGGCTTGCGGTCGCACGCCTGCACTTCGTTCCCGACCCCGGCCTCGATGCAAAGTCCGTCGTGCGTCGGCGCCGCGAGTACCGCCGACGGCTGCGGCGTTTTCTGTATGCCGGCAGCGACGCTGTGATGCTCGAGGGCATCGTCGAGGAAAAGACCTGGCTGCACGATGCGCTGAGCGATCTTGTCGTGCTGATGTGGCATGGCGAGGATGAAGTTGCGGCCTGTCGGACCGCCGCGAACGACCTCACGCGGCTGGAGCGCTACCTGGCCGAGCTGGATGCGCGGCTGCCGGATGACGGCACCGTGCGGCTCGCTTTTGCGACCGGCGAAATCGAAGGCGCGCGCGGCAGGAGCCGTATGCTGCACGAATTGATCGGCGAATTGCTGGCCTCTACCACCGAATCGCCGCTGGCGCAGCGGGGCATCGACTCCCTGCAGCCGGCAGGCATTGCAGGAGAAAGATGATGCGACTGTCTATGTTGTTCGTGATGGCAGCAGCGCTGGCGGCGATGACCGCCGGCGCGGCCGAGCTAACGGCTACCGTACGCAAGCAGGATGTGGACGCGTATGCCGAGCCGAATCTTCAATCGGCAAAGGTCGCGGAGCTGAAGCACGACGCGACGGTGGGGATCACGGCCCAGCGCGGCCTCTGGTA
>JBATEA010000053.1:0-4573 GCA_049663745.1 Steroidobacteraceae bacterium
GCCTTGCCCGTGACCCGATTTCCGATCGGTGCGCAGCAGGATCGGCCGGTCGGAGCTGGTCGCCGCCTGTAATGCCGCTGCCATCTTGCGCGAATGCAGCGGGTTCACGCGGCCATCCGTCGCTCCCGTCATCATCAAAACCGAGGGATATGCCGTTCCCGTCTGTACATGGTGATACGGTGAATATGCGTAGAGCGCGCGGAACTGGTCGGGGTCCTTCACGGTCCCGAATTCCGTCGTGTTGAACGACCCGTTGGGATCGAGCTCGACCCGCACCATGTCGTAGATACCGACCGCCGACACCACGGTGCGTGCGAGCGCCGGATGCTGGGTGATCATCGCTCCCATCAGCAGGCCGCCATTCGAGCCGCCCATCAAAGCGAGCCTGTCATGCGTCGTGTAGCCGGCATCGACCATGTGCTGAGCGGCTGCATCGAAATCGTCAAAGACATTCTGCTTGTGGGTCAGGTTGCCCTCGACGTGCCAGCGCTCGCCATATTCCGCGCCGCCGCGGATGTTGGCGACGGCATAGATGCCGCCGGCCTCGATCCACAGCCGGCGCATGGCTCCGAGGAACGCGGGCGTCAGGTTCACGCCGTATCCGCCGTAGCCGTAGAGCAGCACGGGATGGGTTCCATCGGGCTTCGTGCCCTTGCGCATGATGATGTTCACCGGGATGCGCGTGCCGTCGCGGGAGACGGCGAAGTCGCGCTGCACGATGCAATCGTCAAATGAGATCGGCGAGGTGATGGTGAGCTTCGTTTCGGAAGAAACGCCGGTGCGGACGTCCCATTTCGCGTAATAGCGGGGCCGCGTGTAGGTCGAAACCCCATACAGCATGTCGCCATCGGCGAGCGGTTCGATTTCGTCGACCGCCGAAACCGGCGGCAGGTCGATGCGACTGGCGTGGCCGCCATCATGGTCGAATACCCGCACCTGGCTGGGGCCGCCGACGATATCGCGCACGATCAATCGCTCGCCGGTCAGCGCCAGTGCGTGCTGCTGGCCATCCGAAACGATCGCCGTATCGCCTTCCGGCACGATGGTGCGCGCTGCCGCGAAGCCGCCCGCATAGGGCGCCGCCAGCTTCAGCACCTTGCCGTTGGGCGCGTTCTTGCGGCTGATGCCGTACAGCGCGCTGTCGGGGCCCAACGTCGCCGCGACGATACGGTCATCGTACTGCGCGACCTGCGTGAATCCGCCTCCGGACTTCAGCAGCCAGTGCTGCCACTCGCCGCCGTCGCCGAGCTGCACCGACGCCAGCACGTCCTTGAGGCCGAAGGTGTTGTCGAGAAAGATCTCGCCGGTGCGCGGGACGCCGTCCTTGGTGCCGAGCACCAGCGGATCGCGGGCCGCGTCGGAGCCGATCGCGTGGAAATAGACCTGCTGGAAGAAATGGCGGTCCGCCTCGGGCGCGTCGTCGCCTGGAAACCGCGTGTACCAGAACGCCTTCGAATCGCCCGTCCATGCGACGCTGCCGCCCGCGGTCGGATACTGCACGCGTGGAATCGGCGTATCGATTTCCCTGCCCGAGGCGACGTCATAGACGTGCAGCGTGCCGTCTTCGCTGCCATTCAGCGACAGCGACACGGCCACGCGCGTGCCGTCCGGCGAAGCGGCGTACCAGTCGATCGCCGTGTGGCCGCTGGCGTCCAGCTTGTTCGGGTCCAGCACGGTCGCGCTGCTGTCAGGATCGGCGGCGGCGTTCAGCGCCACCAGCATCGGTTGCTGGAACTTCGGATCGAAATACAGCGCGAAGATGCGCGTTTCGCGCGCCTGCAGTGCGAAAAATGCGGGCGAAGTTGCCGTGATGAGCCGCATCAATTCGGCCTTGATCGCATCGCGGCCGGGCAGGGCGTCGAGGAAGGCGCGCGTGCGTTCGTTCTGGGCGTCGCTCCAGGCCTGGACCCTGGCATCGTCCCAGTCCTCGAGCCAGCGGTACGGGTCGGCGACACGAACGCCATGGATCACGTCGGCCGCGTCGCCCTTTGTCGTGTCAGGCGCCGGCGGCATGGTCGCGGCAATGGTCGTGGAAGCCAGCAACGACAGGCTTGCGCCAAGCAGCGGGCAAAGTCTCGATTTCATGAGGGACATTTCCTTGCATCAAGTTTGAATGGCGATCGCTTGGACCGGCGCAGACCTGCCGGATTCCCTTTGGCGTTATGACTGGCCGCCGGCCGAATTACGCGCAGAGATGAACCAGGTGCTCGACGGGGCCCAGACGCCGTCCTTGCGCGCGTAAGGCGCGAGCGTCTCGCGCAGGGCCGCCGCGACCTGCGGCTTCAGCCTTTCGCCGTCTGCGCCGGCGAGACGCATGATTTCGCCGGCCGGCCCGAGCGCCATCGCAAACTCCAGCGCGTCGTCCAGATTGCGGCCGATGCAGATGTCCGTATCGAAGCGTTCGAACGTGATGCCGACGAATCCCGCGGACCGCATCATCGAGCTGACCAGGTCCGGGCCCGACATCGAGAACGGGCCGGGGCCGCAGTGGACCTCATTGGTCTCCTCATGGGACTTCACGGGCACAATCTCGCGGACCCGCAATTCGGCTTCGTGCAGCCAGGGATTGTCCTCGCGCTTGCGCCACACGATCTGCGCCAGCATTCCCCCGGGTTTCAGCGCCGTGCGGATATTGCGCATCGCGGCGCCCGGCAGATTGAAGAACATGGTGCCAAAGCGCGCGAAGGCATGGTCGTAGGGACCGCGCAGGTCGTCCGTCTGGACGTCAGCCATGAAGAAGCTGGCATTGCGGACTCCCGCCGCCTTCGCTTCGCGTTCGCCACTGCGAACGAAATTTTCGGCGCAATCGACGCCCACCGCCTCACCGTTCGGGCCCACTTCGTTGGCAATCTTCAGTGTGCTGTCGCCGAAACCGCAGCCGATGTCTAGCACCCGGTCGCCGGGACGGAATAAGTGGCGGGAAAGCAGCTCGTCGCTGTGCCCCGCAAGTCCCGCAATCAGCAGGTGCCTGAACCGGACAAACTTGTCGAACAGGACCGTGTTCCACGCCTCTACGACGATGGCATTGTCGTTCATGGATCCATTCCGGGAGCGATGGCCGGATTCTACCGCTCCTCGGGCGGCTTGACGTGCTGGAAGGTCCACAGCAGCGCCAGGTCGTAGAGGATCTTGAGCCCGCCGCAGATCAGGAACGGCCAGGCCTGGAGGCCGGCTGCAAACAATGCGCCGGCGATGGCCGGGCTGGCCGCGGCGGCGAGGCTCCTCGGGACGGACGTCAGGCTGGCGGCCGCGGGCCGTTCGGGCGGCGTGACGACCGCCATCACGTAGGAGGATCGTGTCGGCACGTCCATCTGCGAAAGGGCGGCGCGCACCAGCAGCAGTGCAAGCGCCAGTTCGAGGCTCGGGGCGATGGCCGCGAGGATCAGGCACAGGCTCGAGGGAATATGCGTGTAGACCATCGTGTTTACGAGCCCGATGCGCTGCGAGAGCCAGGCTGCCGCCGGAAAGGAGAAGGCGGCCAGCACCCCCGACCAGAAAAAAAACATGCCGGCGGCAGCCAACGACAGGCCGAACTTGTCGAACAGCCACAGTGCGAGCAACGACTGGACCGCGAAGCCGCCGGCGAAGGCGTCGATACTGAAGAGCGCTGCGAGCCTGTAGACGATGCCGCGCGATGGCCCGAGCGGCGATGCGGTCGGTTTCCCGGCAGGGGACGAATCGGCGGGTACGAGCCGATAGAAAATTCCGCCGGCCACGCCAAGCAGTGCGTAGAGCAGGAACATCGCCTTGAGCGCCGCGAGGCGCGTCAGTCCCAGTCCGACCAGGAAATCAGGGCTCGCGGCTGCCAGCGATCCGAGCGCCGCGGCGAGCGCCCCGATCAACCCGTAGAACGCAAACATGCGCGTGCGTTTTGCGTCCGCCACGGAGCCCGCAAGCAGCGCATGCTCGAGCGGCACGAAGATGCTGACGCTTCCGGACGAAGGATTGATGGTGCCGACGAACGCGACGAGCAGCAGCACCGCAAAATTGTTGGACGCCGCGAACGCGAGGCCCGTCGCGACCATCAGGGCCGAGGCCAGGGTCAGGAGTCTGCGCCTGCCGATCGAAGCGCCGAGCAGGCCGATGCCGAGGGTCATTAGGGCGGAGCCGAAGAGGGCCAGTGTCGCGACGACACCGACCTGGAATGCGCCGAGCCCCAGTTCGGTCAGGTAGACGACGAGCAGTATGGCGACGAATCCGTCGCCGAAGTCACGGAATGCGCGCGCGGCGTAAAGACATCTTACGGGACGAAGCATCGCGGATGGCCCGGGGGCAGTCTAGCGCGGCGTAGAAAAAAGGCCCGGCTTGCGCCGGGCCCGCAACATGATGAATCCAGGTTCCTCAGCGGTTACCGCTTGCCTTCACTTCCCACATGTAGTCGGTGTGTGAATCGCAAATGTCGGTGAACGTGTCGCCGAGCGGGTTGTCCGTCAGGGCCTGGACGATCTCCGCGCGAGCCGCCATCAGGGACTTCATGTCGGCGGCGCCCATGGTCTCGACACGACGGTACTGGCCACCGACGATGTGCTCGAGGTATCCCCACGACTTCAGTTTGCCGTCGGCAACCATCTTG
>JBATEA010000054.1:0-3249 GCA_049663745.1 Steroidobacteraceae bacterium
TTGAAGGGTTGCGTCCCCTTTGACCCTTTGACCGTTCGTTTAGTGGTATTGCGGCGAGAGTTCGTGCACTGCCTCGATCATCGCCGCCACATGATCCGGGTTCGTCTCAGGCTGCACGCCATGACCCAGGTTGAACACATGGCCGGGCCCGCGCCCGTAGCTCTCGAGCACGCGCGCGACCTCGTGGCGTATCCAGTCCGGCGGCTCGTGCAGGAGCCTTGGATCGAGATTGCCCTGCAACGCGACGCGATCGCCGGTCGCCTTGCGGGCGGCGGACAGTTCGGTCGCGGAATCGATGCCCAGCGCGTCCGCGCCGCAGGCTGCCATGCGCGAGAGCCAGATGCCGCCGCCCTTGGTGAACAGGATCACCGGCACGCGCTGGCCCGCGGGCTCGCGCGCGAGGCCGGAGAGGATCTGCTGCATGTACGCGAGCGAAAACTCGAGGTAATCCGGCGTCGCGAGCGCGCCACCCCAGGTGTCGAAGATCATGACGACCTGCACGCCCGCCGCGATCTGTGCGTTGAGATAGGCCGTCGTCGCGCGCGCGAGCTTGTCGAGGAGCGCGTGCAGCGTCCGCGGCTCCGCATGGAGCAGCGACTTGATGCGCTGGAAGTCCCTGCTCGAGCCGCCCTCGACCATGTAGGTCGCCACGGTCCATGGCGAGCCGGCAAAACCGATCAGCGGCACGCGACCGGCGAGCTCGCGGCGTGTCAATGCGATGGCGTCCAGCACGAATCGCAGCTGGTCGTCCGGGTCGGGCACTGGCAGCGCCTGGATATCGGCTTCGCTGCGCACTGGCCGCGCGATGCGCGGCCCCTCGCCTTCCTCGAAACTGAGGCCGCACCCCATCGCATGCGGGATCACCAGGATGTCGGAGAACAGAATCGCAGCATCCAGCGGGAAGCGCGCGAGGGGTTGCAGCGTGACTTCGCAGGCCAGCGCGGGATTCGTGCAAAGCGCCATGAAGCTCCCGGCCTCGGCGCGCGTGGCGCGGTATTCCGGCAGGTAGCGCCCCGCCTGGCGCATCAGCCAGACCGGCGTGCGATCCACGGGCTGGCGCAGCAATGCGCGCAACAGCCGGTCGTTCGCGAGCGGCTTGCTCATCGCTGGGGGAACAGGCCGGCGATGGTCGCCTGGATTTGCTCCGCGGCGGCGCGCGGGTCCGCAGCGTCGCGGATCGGCCGCCCGACGACGATGTAGTCGGCGCCGTTCACGAACGCCTCGGGCACGCTCATGACGCGTTTCTGGTCGTCGGTCGGGCGATTCTCGACCGGCCGGATGCCCGGCGTGACGACGATCAGGCGGTCATCCACGCCCGTGCGCAGCAGTTTCGCCTCGAGTCCGGAAGAAACGACGCCGGCACAGCCGGCCGCGAACGCGCGCCGTGCACGCGACAGCACGAGTGCCCCCACGTCGCACTGGAATCCCATATCGTCCAGGTCGCCGCGATCGAGACTCGTCAGTACGGTGACCGCGAGTATCCCGACGTCGCCGGCGGCCGAGACCGCCGCTTCCATGATCGACTGGTTGCCGTGCACGGTCGCGTATGTCACGCCACGATTGCGCAGGTTGCGCACTGCGCCGGCGACGGTCGCCGGCACGTCGAAAAACTTGAGGTCCACGAACACGCGCTTGCCGCGTCCCACCAGCCAGTCGAGCAGCTCGAAAGTGTCGCCGGCCATGAACAGCTCGAGCCCCAGCTTGTAGAAAGTCACGGAATCGCCGAGCGTGTCCGCGAGGCGGCGCGCCGCGTCGGCGTTCTGCACGTCCATCGCGAAGATCAGTCGTTCCCGCGCAGGTATCCCGGCCCTGTCCACCCGGTCTCCTTCATTTGGCCGCGCGATGGTATCAAACGGCGCTGCCGCCTGAGAGTCGCGCGTGTTCCTGGAAGGCGTAGCGATCGGTCATGCCGGCGACATAGTCGGCAACCGCGCGGGCGCGGCCGGCCATTCCTGACCCGGATTCCAGGGCAAGCGCCGCGTCGCGGTGCTCGGCCGGCAACCGCGTGACGTCCTGCATGAAGGCCTCGAATAACCCGCGCAACACCGCTCCGGCGCCGCTGCGCGCCGCTTCGATGCGCTCATGACGGTAAAGGCGCGTGCGCAGGAACTTCTTCAGTTCCAGGTGCTCGGTCTCCCCGGTCGCCGAGAATCCGACCAGCGGCCCCGGCATGCCGCGAACGGCGTCGATGTTTGCCGGCTTTGCTTCGGCCAGGCGCCGGGTGGTTTCCTCTATCAGGTCGCTGACGACGTCGTGGATCATGCGCCGCCCGATCTCGTGGATCATGCGGCGACCGGGAATGTCCGCATACAGGGCATTTACGGTCGCGTGGTGGCGCGCGAACAACGCGACTTCGCACAGATCGTCGATGGTCACGAGTCCCGAGCGGAGGCCGTCGTCCACGTCGTGGTTGTTGTAGGCAATCGCATCGGCCAGGTCCGCGATCTGCGCCTCGAGGCCCGCCTGCTGGCGCTCGATGAAGCGCCGGCCCACGTCGCCGAGCTGCCGCGCATTCGCGAGCGAACAATGCTTGAGAATTCCTTCGCGGGTTTCATAGGTCAGGTTCAGGCCCCGAAACTTCGCATAGCGCTCCTCCAGCTCGTCCACCACCCGCAACGACTGCAGGTTGTGCTCGAACCCGCCGTATTCGCGCATGCACTCGTTCAGCACGTCCTGGCCCGCGTGGCCGAAGGGCGTGTGACCCAGATCGTGCGCGAGGCAGATCGCTTCGGTCAGCGGCTCTGAAAGGGCGAGCGCACTCGCGACCGAGCGGCCAATCTGCGCGACTTCCAGCGTATGCGTGAGCCGCGTTCGATACATGTCGCCTTCGTGGTTGACGAACACCTGCGTCTTGTAGACCAGGCGCCGGAAGGCATTCGAATGCACGATGCGGTCGCGATCGCGCTGGAACTCGCTGCGGTAATCGGCAGGCGGTTCCGGGTAACGCCGGCCACGCGAGGTCGCGACGAGCGCCGCGTAGGGCGCGAGCCCCGCATCCGGATCGCGGCCCTTTCTCACGCCGCGCCCGCGCCGGTCCGATCCTCGAGCAATGCCGCGAGCGCGTCCTGGGAAAAATCGGCCGTGCAGCTCGCAGCGCCGATCGCATCCAGCAATACCAGGCGCAGGCGCCCGCCTGCGACCTTCTTGTCCATGCCGAGGAGCGCCTGCATGCGTTCGCGCCCGATCTGCGGCGGATCGACCGGCAGGCCGGCGCGGGCCAGCAGCGCGCGCACGCGGCCGACCTCGCCC
>JBATEA010000055.1:0-12047 GCA_049663745.1 Steroidobacteraceae bacterium
ACGGAAAAGGGTTGCGTCCCCTTTGAAGGGTTGCGTCCCCTTTGCACAACTACACGGCGCGCAGCTCGTCGCGCAGCGTGCGGCGCAGGATCTTGCCGACATTGGTCTTCGGCAGTTCTTCCCGGAAGTAGACGGCGCGCGGCACCTTGTATCCGGTCAGCTCGCGCTTGCAGAAGGCGACGATCTGTTCGGTCGTGAGCGCCGGGTCCTTCCTCACGACGAAGAGCGCCACGACCTCGCCCGATTTCTCATCCGGCTGCGCGACCGCAGCGACCTCGAGCACGCCCGGCATCTGCGCGACGACCCCCTCGACCTCGTTCGGGTACACGTTGAATCCGGACACCAGGATCATGTCCTTCTTGCGGTCCTCGATGAAAGTGCGCCCGCGCTGGTCCATGCGGCCAATGTCGCCGGTGCGCAGCCACCCGCCCGGCAACATGACCTTGGCGGTCTCCTCAGGACGGTTCCAGTAGCCGCGCATGACCTGCGGCCCGCGCAGGCAGATCTCACCGACGGAGCCCGCAGGCAGCGCATTGCCGTCGTCGTCGCAGATCGAGATTTCGGTGGACGGCAGCGGATAGCCGATCGAGCCCGTGAAATCCGTGGTGCCGGGCAGATTGGCGGTTCCGACCGGCGAGGACTCGGTCAAGCCCCAGCCCTGGCAGATATGCCGCCCGGTCACCTGCCGCCAGCGCTCGGATACAGCGGCCTGCACCGCCATGCCGCCGCCGAGCGCGACCTTCAACGAGCTGAAATCGAGCTTGTCGAAGCCCGGCGTGTGCAGCAGTGCATTGAAGAGCGTGTTGACGCCGGTGATGAACGTGAAGCGCACGCGGCTCAACTCCCGCACGAAGCCCGGCATGTCGCGCGGATTCGTGATCAGCACGTTCTGGCCGCCGACCCGCGTGAACACGAGGAAGTTAGAGGTCAGCGCGAAGATGTGATAGAGGGGCAACGCCGTGATGACCACCGGGTCCTTGATCGCGCTGAGCTCCGGCATGAACGCGACGACCTGCAGCGTGTTCGCGACCAGGTTGCGGTGCGTGGGCACCGCGCCCTTCGACACACCGGTCGTGCCGCCGGTGTACTGCAGGAACGCGACGTCGCCGCCGTTGACGTCCACCTCGTCGAGTTTCAGCGACGCGCCGGCCCGGATGACCTCGTTGAAGGGCAGCGCGCCCGGCAGCTTCCACGCCGGCACCATCTTCTTGACGCGGCGGATCACGAAATTGGTGATGGCGCCCTTCGGGAAGCCGAGCATGTCGCCGATCCCGGTCACGATGATCTTGCGGATCGGAGTGCGGGCAATGACCTGCTCGAGCGTCGCGCAGGCGTTCTCGAAGATCACGATGACCGTGGCGCCCGAGTCGTTCAGCTGGTGCTCGAGTTCGCGCCCCGTGTAGAGCGGATTGACATTGACGACCGTGCAGCCGGCGCGCAGCGTGCCGATGATTGCGATCGGGTACTGCAGGATGTTCGGCATCATCAGCGCGACGCGATCGCCTTTGCGGAGCCCGGCCTGGCGCTGCAGCCACGCCGCGAAACGCCGCGACAGTCCGTCGAGCTGGCCGTAAGTCAGGGTGCGGCCCATGTTCGAGACCGCGGGCCTGGCCGCGAACCTGCGGCAGGAGTCCTCGAACATCTGCTTCAGGGAGCGCACCGAATCCGGATCGATTTCCCCCGGCACGCCGGGCGGATAGTCCTTGCGCCAGAAAGTCGTGTCGTTCATTTGCTGCGTTGCAGGAGCGGCGACAGCTGCGGCCAGAGGTTGTTCAGCAGGATCGGCTGCGCCTGCGCATTCGGGTGGATGCCGTCCGGCTGGAACAATGCCAGATCCACGGCGACCTGGTCCGACAGGAAGGGCACGAGGCCGATCCGGTAACGGGTAGCGAGATCCTTGTAGATGCCCTGGAACGACGTCGTGTATCGCTCGCCGTAATTGGTCGGCACGCGGATCGCGACCAGCAGCACCTGCGCGCCCGCGGCGCGGCTCTTCATGATCAGCAGTTCGAGATTCGCGCGCACCCGCGATACCGGCAGGCCGCGCAGGCCGTCATTGCCGCCCAGCTCGATGATGACGACCGCCGGGTGATGCTGGGAGAGCGCGCGATCCAGGCGCTGGACGCCGCCGTCCGTGGTCTCCCCGGTCACGCTGGCGTTGACCACGCGGTATCCGTAACCTTCGCGCTTCAGACGCTGCTGCAGCAATGCCACCCAGCCCTGCCCGGCGATCAGCCCGTAGCCGGCCGACAGGGAATCGCCGACGATCAGGATGACCGGTGGCTCTGCAGCCCGCGCAGGCCCGGGCGCGGCGGCGATCAGACATAGCGCGAGAATCAGGACGAGACGCATGGACAGAAAGACAGTGCTCGAAGCCAGGAGTTTGCGCAAGCAGGTTACCAGCCCGGAGGGAATGCTGACCATCCTCGATGACGTCAGCCTCAAGGTCACGGCCGGCGAGACCGTGGCCGTGGTCGGGGCCTCCGGCGCCGGCAAGTCCACGCTGATCGCACTGCTCGCCGGCCTCGACGAGCCGAGCGAAGGCGCGGTCTGGCTCGATGGCGTCGAGCTCTCGGCGCTCGACGAGGACGGCCGCGCGGCCGCGCGCGCCCGGCACGTCGGGTTCGTCTTCCAGTCTTTCCATCTGCTCGCGTCACTGACCGCGCTCGAGAATGTGATGCTGCCGCTCGAACTCGCCGGTCGCCCGGATGCGCGCGCAACGGCGCGGGAAGTGCTGCGCCAGGTCGGCCTCGAGAGCCGCCTCGGTCACTACCCGCGCCAGCTCTCGGGCGGCGAGCAGCAGCGCGTGGCCATCGCGCGTGCGTTCGTGACCAGGCCATCGGTGCTCTTTGCCGACGAGCCGACCGGCAATCTCGACACGGTGACCGGCGCGCGCGTGATGCAGCTCCTGTTCGACCTGAATGCCGCGTCCGGCACGACGCTCGTGCTCGTTACGCACGATCGCGAGATCGCGCGGCGCTGCGGCCGCATCATCGAGATGGACGCCGGCAGGATCGTTCATTGAGCGGTGCCTGACATGCGGGCTCTCCGATTTGCAATGCTGGCACTGCTGCGCGACTGGCGTTCGGGCGAACTCGCGGTCCTGCTCGCGGCGCTCCTGGTCGCGGTCACCGCGCTGACCGCTGTCGGCTTCTTCACGGATCGCATCGGCCAGGCGGTCGAATTGCGGGCGGCGGAAGTGCTGGCCGCGGACCTGCGCCTGCAATCCGGCCGGCCGCCCGACCCGGAATACGAAAGGCTCGCGGGCGAGCGGGACATCTCGGTCGCGAAGACAGTCTCTTTTCCGAGCGTGGTTTTCTTCGGCGACGATTCTGCGCTGACTTCCTTGCGCGCTGCCGGCCCTGGCTATCCGCTGCGCGGCCGGCTCAGGATCTCGGACGGGCCGTTCGAACCCGCGCGCGAAACGACGAGCCTTCCAGGCCACGGTGAAGCCTGGCTCGACTCGCGATTGCTGGCGCGACTCGGCGCCCGCGTCGGTGATCGGGTCAGCGTCGGCGCGACGACTTTTGGCGTGACGCAGGTGCTGGACTACCGGCCAGACCAGGGCTCGGCGTTCGTGGACCTTGCACCGTCGCTGCTGATCCAGCTTGCGGATCTCGATGCGACGGAACTGGTCGGGCCCGGCAGCCGCGTGACCTATTCGCTGCTCTTTGCCGGAGCGCCTTCGGCAATCCGCGACTTCAAGGCCGTGCTTGCGGAGCACCGCAAGCCGGGCGAGCGGCTGGTGGACGTCGAAGAGGCGAGCCCGCAGATCCGCTCGTCCACCAAACGCGCAGGGCGCTTCCTCAACCTCTCGGCGCTGATCACGGTGCTGCTTGCGGCGGTGGCGGTCGCAATGGCCGCTCGACGCTACACGCAGCGCCACCTCGACAATGTCGCCGTGATGAAATGCCTGGGTGCGCCGCAGTCGCTCGTGCTGCAGGTCACCGTGATCGAACTCGGGTTGCTGGCGCTGATCGCGGCCGTCGTGGGCAGCCTGCTCGGATTCCTCGCGCAGGAAGTCCTGGCGTGGCTCCTCGGTGGCATCGTGCGCGCGGACCTCCCGCCTCCGACCGCGACGCCCGCGATCATGGGCGCGGTGACGGCGCTTGCGATCCTGGTCGGATTCGCAATGCCGCCGATGCTGCAGCTGAAGCGCGTGCCGCCGGCGCGCGTGCTGCGCCGCAATCTCGAGCCGCCGCCGCTGCGTTATTCGGTGTCGTACGGGCTTGCGCTCGCTGCGCTCCTCGCCGTGCTGTACTGGCTGGTGCGAGACCGCTGGCTCGTGGTCTACGTCGCGGCCGGCGTCGGCGGCACGCTTGCCGTGCTGTTCGGCGCCGGATGGCTGCTCGTGCGCCTGGCGGGACGAATGCGGGGGGCGGTGGGCGTCGCCTGGCGCTATGGCCTCGCGAATCTCGCGCGCCGCGGCCGCGAGAGTGTCGTACAGGTGGTCGCCTTCGGCCTCAGTCTCATGGTGCTCCTGCTGCTCGCGGTCGTGCGCAAGGACCTGCTCGAGGACTGGCGGGCAAGTCTCCCTGCCGACACGCCGAACTACTTCATGGTCAACATCCCGACGACCGAGACGGAGGCGTTTGCGCAATTCATCGGCGAACTGGGCCTGCCGCGGCCGGAACTGTTCCCGATGATTCGCGCGCGCCTGACGGGCATCAACGACCAGCCGGTGGACCAACTGGACCTGCAGACCGATCGCGCGCATGGCTTCGCCGAGCGCGAACAGAACCTGTCCTGGGCCGAGAAACTGCAGAAGGACAACCGCATCGTCGCGGGTCGCTGGTGGACCGAGGCGGATCGCGGCCGGAAGCTGGTCTCGGTCTCGACGGAGTATCAGGAAGACCTGGGGCTGAAACTCGGCGACAAGCTCTCCTTCGACGTCGCCGGCGAAACCCTGGTCGCCGAGATCTCGAGTTTCCGCAAGGTCCAGTGGGATACCTTCCAGCCGAATTTCTTCCTGGTCTTCTCGCCCGGCACGCTCGACGGGCTGGTCGGCACCTGGCTCACGAGCATGCGTCTCAGGCCCGAGCAACGGCCGCTGCTCGCCGATCTCGTGCACCGCTTCCCTTCGGTGTCGATCTTCGACATCGATTCGATCCTCGCGCAGATCCGCGACATCATGGATCGGGCGTCGCTCGCCGTGCAGTACGTATTCCTGTTCACGCTGGCGGCCGGCATTACCGTGCTGCTTGCCGCGATCCAGTCTACGCGCGACGAGCGGCGCTACGAGAGCGCGATGCTGCGCACGCTCGGTGCGAGCCGCCGCGTCGTGCTCGCGGGCGTTGCCTCGGAATTCACGGCGCTCGGAATGCTGTCGGGGACGCTGGCGGCGCTCGGCGCAACGCTCGCCGGCTGGCTGCTTGCGGAAAAGGTCTTCGACCTGGAGTACACGCTCGATCCCTGGGTCTGGGTGATCGGGCTTGCGGCGGGCGTCATCATCGTCGGCGGCGCGGGCACCTTTGCCGCGCGCGGCGTGATCAATCAACCGCCGATCAGTACGCTACGGCAGGCGTAGGCAAGGCAAAGCGGTTCGAGTCATCGCCCGCCGACGCCCAACCTCGACTCCGCGTACTTCTCGAGCTTGCCGCGCCGCGTGTAGCCTTCGACACGCAGTCGATAGATACCGTTTGGCAGCAAGGTCGAATTGAATCCGAGGTGCAGGGCGCCGTTTGAATCCGGCACGAGACGCTCGACGTGCAGAATTGCGGTGCCGTCGTCGCGCAATAGCGCGATGCGGTAGCGCGCGAAACGATCGCTGTTCACGGCGATTGTGAGATCGATGCGTTTTGCCAGGCCGCCGGCGTCGATACCGGTAAGGTTGCCGGCACGCGGATTGACCAGCAGCGTCCGGGTCGAAGAGGGCGGCTGCAGGAAACCGACGGCGGCCTGGGCCTCCATCATCTCCATCCGGTCCAGCGCGATATTCCAGCGCCAGGCGGTCCAGGCCAGCGCCAGGACCAGCACCAGGATCAGGACCGCGCCGCCTGCCAGGACCTCTGGCTTCTGGTATTTCGCCATCCATTCCGGGTATTCGATGTTCATTGACCCGACTCCGTGGCCCGCTGCGTTTATTCTATGCGTCCAGTGACCCGGGAGAACCCGACATGACCTCGTTGTCCGCGCGAATTCACATTTTGCTGGCCGGCAGCCTGATGGCCGCCTGCGCCATGGCGGCCGAGCCGCAAACGGCGCTGACCGTCTACAGTTCGGCGCAGCCGGGCGGCATCCCGGCGGAGTGGTATCGCCCGCTGCCCGGCATGGGCACGCCGCAGGCGAGTTCGCTGCCTGGATTCGCATTGGTGCGCGTGGACCGGGATCTCGAGCTGGCGCGC
Organism: Steroidobacteraceae bacterium; assembly: GCA_049663745.1. Lineage (GTDB taxonomy): Bacteria > Pseudomonadota > Gammaproteobacteria > Steroidobacterales > Steroidobacteraceae > SCUD01. The sequence continues at coordinate 6,345 of JBATEA010000055.1, forward strand.
GGGCGCAGCATGCTGCAGTTCACGGACGTGGCGGCGCTGATCGACCCGACGACGGTGCAGTTCCGCTCTCTGACCGACCCCAACGGCACGAAGGTGCTGGAGCAGAATTTTCAGTTCGACCTGGTCAGCACCGAGAAACTCCTGTCGCGCTATGTGGACCGCAAGGTCAGCGTCGAAAGCCAGCAGGGCGACGGCGTCAAGCTGACCGAAGGCACGTTGCTCTCCGCCAATGACGGTCTGGTGCTGCGCGGCGACGACGGACAGATCCATGCGCTGCGCAACTGGAGCGGCATGCAGTTCGGCGAGCTGCCGGGCGGGCTGATCACGCGACCGACGCTGGAATGGGACATCCTTGCCGCAAAGGCCGGCACGCATCGCGCGCGCGTCTCCTACCAGACGGGCGGCATCACCTGGTGGGCGGACTACAACCTGGTCTTCACCGAGGGCGCCGATGCGAACTCCGGCTTCGTGGACGTCGGCGCCTGGGTGAGCCTCTTGAACCAGTCCGGCGCGAGCTACCAGGATGCGAAGCTCAAGCTGATCGCGGGCGACGTCAATCGCGTGCAGCCGGGCTTGGCCGGGGTCATGGTCACCGCACAGCGGGCCAAGGTGATGGAAATGGCCGCGGACGCGGGCTTCGAGGAGAAATCCTTCTTCGAGTATCACCTCTATACGCTCGGCCGGCCGGCGACGCTGCCGAACAACTCGACCAAGCAGATCGAGCTCTTCGATGCGGCGACCCGCGTGCCGGCGAAGAAGCAGCTCGTCTACTACGGCGCCGAGGGCTACGGCTTCTACGGTTCATTGAACATGGACCGGGAGTACGGCCCGAGCTCGAACACGAAAGTGGACGTGTGGCTGACGCTGAAGAACGACAAGGCCTCGGGCCTCGGCATGCCGTTGCCGGCGGGCCGAATCCGCGTGTCGCAGCAGGACAAGGCCGACGGCAGCCTGGAGTTCATCGGCGAGGACAAGATCGACCACACGCCCAGGGACGAGGACGTGCGCGTGAAGCTCGGCACGGCCTTCGACGTGGTCGGCGAGCGCCGCCAGACCGATTTCTCGGTGAATTCAAAAGGCCGCGTGATGGAGGAAGCTTTCGAGATCAAGGTCCGCAACCACAAGGACCAGGCAGTCAACGTGGTCGTGCGCGAGAACCTCTACCGCTGGAGCAAGTGGGCATTGATCGAGCAGTCCGCGCCGTCGGAGAAGAAGGATGCCCGCACCATCGAATTCCCGGTGCGAATCGCAGCGGACGGCGAGGCGATCGTCACCTATCGGGTGCGTTACTCCTGGTGAGTTTCGAGCGTCAGCGGGGCGCCGACCGCGAGCATTTCGCCCACGCCTTCGGCCAGGACGCAATTCTGGCCGAACGCGACGCCACGCAGCTTGCGGTCGTGGCGATAGGTCTTCAGTGTGCGCAACGGCTCCTGGCGCGGATCGCGCGAACCGCTTTTCTGGTCGGTCGTGGTGATCGAGCAGCGCGTGCAATGCTTGACGCCGCGCAGCACGATGCTGCCAAAGCGGAATGCGATCATCGCGTCTTCTGCGTGCGCCGCGACGCCCTCGATGACGATATTGGGGCGAAAGCGCGCCATCGGGATCGGCTTCGGCAGGCGGCTGTTCAGTTCCGCGAGTGATTCGCGCGAGATCATCAGCACGGGATAGCCGTCCGTGAATGTCACGGGCTGCGGCATTGGCCCGGCATATTCGGGATTGGCCAGCCGCGGCACGCGCTCGTCGATGCGCACCAGCCGGTAATTGGCGCCCAGTACCCGGAAGAGCCAGGCGGCGGCCTTGTCGCCGGCATCGATGCCGCTGCAGTCGTCCTTCCAGATCCTGACGGGCCGCGTGGCGCCGCCAGCATGCGTGTCCACGGCAATTGTCGAATGCCCCTCGGCGGACAACTCGAGACAGCCATCGATGATCGCGGTCGTGATGGTCGCGAGCTTGGCGTGCTCGCGCTGCGTCACGAAGCGATCTTTGCCATCCACGATCATCCAGCGTCGGTCCCATTCGAGCCCGGTCGGCGTCAGTCGCGCGCTCGCGACGTCGATGCCGCGGCAGGACTTCACCGGATAGACGTGCAGGCTCGCGATGCTGGCCATGCGCCTAGCTTAGCGCGAGTTCCTCGCGCCAGGCGGGAATGGACAGCCAGCGCTGGGCGATGTCGCGAGCCACTTCAGGGTGGAATTGCAGGATGCAGGCATTGCAGCCGTGGAATCTCAGCGGCTGGCCTTCAGCGCAAAATCGAAACTTCCGTAATGGAGGTAATTGGCCCAGTCCGCGGACGGCAACTGGCGAACCGCGGAGCGCGCCGTGTTGAGCGCCGAGCCGATCGACGTTCCCTTCGCCAGTTCGCGGTAAAGCGGCGTCGCAAAGGCCGTTGCGCCGGCGTCCGACACCGGCCACCAGGTGCCGATGAAGTTCGCGACGCCGCCGCGCAGGAAAGCCTCTGCGAATCCGACGCTGCGATCCAGCTGCCGCAATGGATTGACGGCGCTGCGCAACCTCCCGGATTCGCAGGCATTGAAGAACACCAGCGCCGGCACGGAATCCATCGCCGCCAGGTCGCCGCCCGACAGCACGCGACCGCCGGCGCACAGGATGCCGCTGGAGGCAGGTGCGGCGGCGTCGAAGAATGCATGGCCGGCGAAGTGGATCGCGTCGTAATCGCCGGAACGGAACTCGGCGAGCAGCCGCGCACGCGTCGCCTCGCCGCCGCGGATCGCCGTGATGCCCGCACCGTCCAGCCGCGAGAGAATCTGCGCGATGCGCGCGCCTTCCTCGACCGCGCCCGGAAGGTCGCCGGTGGGGTTGATGATCAGCAATACATTGAGGCCGCGCTCGCGGCGCCGCTGCTCGCGCCACTTGGCGACCGACATACCCTCTGCCGCATAACGCCGGCTCAATCCGGCTTCGGCGGCGGGTGCCCAGCCACCGATGCAGAGCGCTTCCCAGGGCCAGCGCGCGCTCGCGCTGTCGTGGACGACCACGAGCGGCGCCGCCTTCACCGAGGGCAGCGCCGCGGCGATCTCCTCGGGCAGCAGCAGTTCAGCCAGCCGTTCGCCGAAGCTCGCGAGTTCCGCGACCGGCATGCCGGGCGCCAGGCGCGCCTGCTCGCGTTCGAGTGCGCGCAGGTCGAGCCGCCGGGTCGCGGTCAGCGCAGTCGCTTTCGGCGTGGTTCCGAGCAGCGCCGCGTGCATCTGACCGGCCGATTCCTGCACGAACAGCCAGGCGAGCGGTGTCGCGGTCGGCTTGGCAACGTGCCCGGTCTTGCGGCCGGTCCTGCGCGCGGCGGGTTGCAGGCGCAGGAGCGGCGCCGCCGGATGCAGGCGCAGCAGGTCTTCCGCGACCTGGCGCGCGGCGGACAGCCTGCGTGCATTCCGCGACAGGATGGTGATACGCCGCAGCCGCAGTTCCGGCGACAGGTCGGAAAGCGCAGTCAGCACGCCCTCCAGTTGCGCGCGCGCGGCATCGGCCGGATCCGCGCCGGAGGCGGTGCCCCACAGCACCATCGCGAAATCGCCGACGCCGGCGAGCGCGAGCGTGCGCGTGACATTCGCGGCGGCAAGCCGTTGTACGTCCGGTCCGTAGCGTCCGAAGTCGCCGAGGCCCGCCAGCACAATGAGCCTCGCCGCGAACCCGCGCCGGCCGACGGGCAGCACGAATACCTCGCCGGCCGCAGCGCCGATCGCGCGCCGGCGAGCCAGGTCGCTGATCGCGCCGTGCAGCATGGAGTCCACGGCAAGCGCCGCGCCTGCCGGTTCGACATTCGCAAACGCACCGAGCACGAGCGCGGAGGCCTGGCTCTGCGTGATGCTGCCCTCGACGAAGGCGAGTTCGACCGGACGGGCCTGCTCGCTACGCCGGGCAACGGGCGTCGCGCTGGTTGCGGGATCCGCGACCGCCACGAATTCGTGCAGGAATTCGCGCTGCTGCCGTTCGGACAGGTCGCTCCAGGCGATCTTGACGGCCGGTGGCGCACGGGTATCTGTCTCCCACAGCGTCGGCACGCCGCGGCGGCGCGGCAGCACGTGCGGCAGCACCTCGGTCCTATCATCCTTCGCGAGGTCGATGACGGCACGGCCGACGTCTGCATTGCCGGGCAGCGAACCGTGGCTTTCTTCGACGTACCAGGTCGGCAGCCCGGGCCAATGTGCGAGCGCGAGCGGCACGGTACCGTCGCCCGCGGGGCCGCGGCCGAACTCGAGGCCCTGGGCGTGGCGCTTGAGGCCGAGCACCGTGTCCTGCCCGAAGCCCGCGATCAGGCGAAAACGTTCGTCGGGCGGCGGCAGCACACCGATTGCGCGTTGCGCGTTGGTCAGCAGGACTTGCGACGGATTCGGCCCCTTGGGCCATTTCGCTGCATCGAAGGGATCGAAGCCCTTGCAGGCCGAGGCCGGCGGCAGGAGTTCGCAGAGCCCCGGGAAAGTCGTCAGCACCCGGCTCGCGATGTCATCCGCGTCGTGCAGCAGGTCCAGCATCGCCAGGCGCCGGACCAGCGGATAAGTCCCGCGCAGCGCCTGCACCGCGACGAATGCGCCGCGATTGGGCGTGCCGAGCTGGATCACGCGGGCAATTCGCGAGGCGCTCTTGTGGGCGAGCGCCGCGCGCGCGACCAGGCCGCCCATGCTGTGGCCAACGAGCACGACGTCCTGGCGCCGCTCGGCGACCAGGCGCTCCGCCAGCGCGCGCCCATTGGCCGCGAGATCGAGGCGCCAGTCATAGGGATGGAAGGCCGCATCGTAACCCGCGATCCGCAGCACGAGTCGCAGCCGCTCGTAGGCAAAGCGCAGGACGCCGAGTGGCCGGTAGCGGCGGCCGCGGGGCAGGGCGAGCTTGCCCATGCCGCCGAGCGCGATTTCCGCCGGGTCGAACCACTTGATGTCGTCGAGCAGGCCCTTGCGCGGGCGGCCGAGCGTCGAGCCCATGATGCCCGGCAGGATCAGCACTCGCGGCCCGCCGCGCATGCCCGCCGCGCGCCGGGCGAGCCGCGACAGTTCCTGGTCAGCCTCCAGATATGACGACATCCTGCAATTCTACAGGCGAATGTAAGATGGAAAGCATGATGCACCGCACCGCGCACGCCGATACTTTCGCGCGCGACCGCCTGCCACCGCCGGAACTATGGCCGCGGCTGCATTTCGACCTGCCGGAACTCTGTTACCCCGAGCGCCTGAACTGCGCCACCGCGCTGCTCGACGACGCGATCACCGAAGGCCACGGCGACCGGCCAGCGATCCTGACCGATGCCGGCTGCATCAGTTACCGGGAACTTCTGGCCCGTGCGAATCGCATCGCCAACGTGCTCCAGGCAGCGGGCATCGTGCCCGGCAACCGGGTGCTGCTGCGCGGCTACAACAGCCCCGAGCTGTACGCCTGCTGGCTGGCCGTCATCAAGGCAGGCGCGATCGCGGTCACCACCATGCCCATGCTGCGGGCGCCGGAACTGACCGCCATCATCAACAAAGCCCGGCCGGCGATCGCGCTATGCGACGATCGGCTGCTGCCGGAATTGCGCACGGCCGTCGAGGCGACGGGCTTCGTCCGCGAAGTCGTGAGCTGGGGAGGCGGCGAGCTCGAAGCCCGGATGGCCAGCGCAACGGACCGCTACGCCAACGTGGATACCGCGGCGGACGACGTGTGCCTGCTGGCCTTCACTTCCGGCACGACCGGCAAGCCCAAGGCATGCGCACATTT
>JBATEA010000056.1:0-2419 GCA_049663745.1 Steroidobacteraceae bacterium
CCCCGAGACCACGCCGAGGTCATGCGTGACCAGCAGCATCGCCATGCCGAGCTCGCTGCACAAATCGTCCAGCAGCGCGATGATCTCGGCCTGCACGGTGACGTCGAGGGCCGTCGTCGGCTCGTCCGCGAACAGCAGCTGCGGCCGCTGCATCAGTGCGGCCGCAATCGCGACGCGCTGGCGCATCCCGCCGGACAGTTCGTGCGGGTATGCGGAAAGGTGATGCCGCGCATCCGGCAGCCGCACGCGCTCGAGCATGCGCTCGGCCTCAGCCAGCGTGCCCATCTCCGCGAGCTGGTCACCGATGCGCCGATGGGGCGTGAGACTCCCCGATGCATCCTGGAACACGAAGCCGATGCCGCGGCCACGGATCCCCGCTGCCGGGTCCCCCGCCCCCAGCAACTCCCGGCCATCGTAGCGGACCGAGCCGCCTGACCGCCCATTGGCGGCGAGCAGGCCCGTGCAGGCCAGCAGCAGCTGGCTCTTGCCGGAACCCGATTCGCCCACGATTGCGACACAGCTCCGGCGTTCGACCGACAAGTCCACGTGATCGACCGCGCGGATCGCGCGCGTTCCGCTGAAATCGACGGTCAGGCCGGTGATTTCGAGCAGGGCCATCAGTGATCCCGCGGATCGAGGGCGTCGCGCAGGCCATCGCCCAGAAAGTTGAAGCAGAACACCAGCAGCACGAGACAGGCAGCGGGCACGGCGAGAATCCAAGTTGCCGTTTCCATCTCGACCGCGCCATCGGCGATCAGGTTGCCGAGACTCGCGAGCGGCTCCTGGATCCCGATTCCCAGGAAGCTCAGGAAACTCTCGACCAGGATCACCTGCGGCACGGTCAGCGTCGCATAGACGATCACGGGACCCAGCAGGTTCGGAATGATATGCCGCGTGACGATCCGTGCCGTGCCCGCGCCACCAACGATGGCGGCTTCGACGAATTCACGCTCGCGCAGCGCCAGCGCCTGGCCGCGCACGATGCGCGCCATCGTCAGCCAGCCGAAGGCGCCGATTGCGAGCAGCAGCGTCGCCGGGCTGCGCCCGAGCACGACCGTCAGGATGATGACGAAGAAGACCTGCGGCAGCGCGTAAAGAATGTCCACGATGCGCATCATCAGCGCATCCGTGCGGCCCCGCAGGTAGCCCGCGATCGCACCCCAGCTGACGCCGATTGCGAGGCTGACGATTGTCGCGAGCACCGCGATTCCCAGCGACACTCGCAGGCCATAGAGCGTGCGCACCAGCATGTCGCGGCCCAGCCGGTCGGTACCGAACCAATGCCCGGCCGCCGCAAGCGGCGGCGCCGCCATGTGCGCCCAGTCGATCTCATCCTGCCGGAAGTCGAGGAACAGCGGCCCGATGATCGCCGCCACCGTCATCAGGGCGAGGATCGCGAGACACAGCATCGCCACGCGATTGGCACACAGTCGCGCGAGCGCATCGCGCCACAGCCCGCCGCGTCCGCTCATGGACGCCGCTCCCGGCGTATGCGCGGATCGAGCCAGGCGTAGACGAGATCGGCGGCCAGGTTCAGCGCGATCATCAGGGCTGCGTAGACGATGACCATTCCCATGACCAGCGTGTAGTCCCGGTTCAGCGCGCCCTGCACCAGGTGCCGTCCCATGCCGGGCAATCCGAAAATCGTCTCGACGACGAGCGATCCGGTCAGTACCGCCGCGGCCGCAGGACCCAGGTAACTGACCACCGGGAGCAGCGCCGCCGGCAGCGCGTGCAGCAGAAGGATGCGGCGCGGCGGCAAGCCGCGCGCGCGCGCGGCGCGGATCCAGGGCGCACGCAACACCTCGAGCAGGCTGCCGCGCATCAGGCGTGCAAGGTAGGCGATGACCGGCAAGGCCAGCGTCAGGACGGGGAGAACGAGGTCCGTCGGCTTCCCCGGCGTCCAGCCCGCCACCGGCAACCACCGCAACCAGATTCCGAATGCCAGCGCCAGGAATGGCGCGATCACGAATATCGGCACCGAGATGCCCGCGACGGCCAGCGACATCACGATGCGGTCCGCGACCCTGTCCTGCCGAAGCGCGGCCCAGATGCCGGCCGGGATGCCGAGGGTGAGCGCCAGCAGGATTGCCGCGGCGCCGATCGTCAGGCTGACCGGCAGTCCGCTTGCGATCAGTTCCGTCACCGTGAAGTCACGGAATTTGTAAGACGGCCCGAAATCCCCGCGCAGGATTCCCGCGACATAGCGCCCGAACTGCACGGCTACCGGCTGGTCGAGCCCGTAGGCCGCCTCGAGATTCGCGCGGATCGCGGGCGGCAGCGCCTGCTCTTCGTCGAATGGGCCGCCCGGCGCGAGGCGCGTCATCGTGAACGAGAGCGCGATGATCACCGCCAGCGTCGGAATCGCGCCGAGCAGGCGGCGCGAGACGAATGCGAGCATGGTCATGACGGCTGGTTC
>JBATEA010000057.1:0-1534 GCA_049663745.1 Steroidobacteraceae bacterium
AAATAAAGGGTCACCGTCGCGGTGGCCCTATTTCTTTCGCCACTGATCAGACTTGGGAACCTGTCGCCGATGGAATCTATGGCCGCTGAACCGTGACGACTGGCTTACTCGGGTGCCAGGATCCCTAGCTCGGCTACCCAGGAGCCGGTTGTGACTAGCGGGAATTCCTGAATCCCCAGCACGATGGCCCCACCCACGGGGGAGCGCAGCACTTCGACCTCATCCCCATAAACGTCCACGATTCGCGCGAGCGGCGAGCCCTCGCTCACGGGATCGCCCGGTTTCACTAACGCATAAAAGAATCCGCCACGGGACGGAGTAATGATCCGGTACTTTTCGACGACGCTGACTCGTTCCGCGCGCAAGGGATCGCCTGGGATGATGTCGATGCCGCGCAGGAAACTGAGCGCGAACTCGGCCTGGCGCGCGTCCTGCTGGCGTTCCATCACCCCGCCTCCTCCGACTTCGAGGAGAAATGCCGGTATGCCCATCGCCGGCACGTTGATGATGATGTCAGACTCGAACACCTTGTCGCGATCGCGCCAGAGAGTTGGCACGCCGAACATCCGGGCCAGGGATTCCATCCGCTCGGGCGGCACCGTGCCGGTGACCGTGAAGATGACGAACGGGTGCTGCACAAAGCGGTCGCCGCCCGTGTGGAGATCCACCACGTAGTCAGCATGTTCCTTCCACAAGGCCGTGTATTTCTCGGCGATACGCTCGGTCGCGAAGCGCGACTCCCCGGGGAAGGCCGAACCAAAATCCATGAGGTCGTCCGGTGAAGGATTGACGCGACGCATTGCCTGGAAGGCTGGAGGGTTGGCGACCGGAATGAGGATGACGAGGCCGGTCATCGTCGCGGGGTCGAGAGCCTTCACGACGCGTTGCAGCGCCAGCGCCCCACCGAATTCGTCCCCGTGCCCGCATGAGAGTAGCCACACGACCGGCCCGCGTTGCTTTCCAGCGACGACAATTACCGGTGCCTCGATGTCCGAGCCATCGGCATACTCGATGAGCGGAAGCCTGCCGCGCGTCACCTCGCCGGGTCGCACCTCGGCCGTGCCTATGCGGTCTGGCCATGTGGCGCCCTGCGCTCGATCCGCCGAGAACGCGAGCAGGAAGCAGGAAGCGGCGATGGCGAGCTTCGGATGAGAGACCGTGTGCTGTTTACTGCGGAGCATGTTTCTTTCTCACTCGTAGGCGGACACCGGCGTGGCTTGGCGAGTCTTGGCGGGATATCAGGTGAGCGCGGGCAATCTAACTTGCTGATTCTGAAAAGTCTGTAAATTCTACGGCGTCCTACGAACCAAGGGGTAGGGGGTTTCGATTCCCTCCTGGTACGCCAATTGAGAAATGGGGCCCTGGTTGGATCTTTTCTGTTTGCACATGCACGTTGGATTTCTCGGCGCAGCGTCGTCAGGACGCGACGGAAGGTTTGAGCGTAAAGTATTTCGGTGACGAAGCATTCCCTGTTGCTTTTGCGCGGCATTTTGCTCGCATGGGCTGTCCTGCTGTCTCTCTCCGTGCAGGCGCA
>JBATEA010000058.1:0-3292 GCA_049663745.1 Steroidobacteraceae bacterium
ATCAAATGTCACGAGCACATTCTCGGGCGTCAGGTTGCCGTGCACGATGGCTTTCGCGTGCAGATGCTGGAGCGCGTCCCCGGCGGCGCGGACAATGGCGGCCGCTTCCTCGATCGGCAGCGCCATCACGTCGTCGAGCACGAAACGCAGGGATGCGCATTCAGGCCGCTCCATGACGAGGAAATACCGGCTGTCATCGCGGCCGGAATCGAGCCATTTGACGATATTGGGATGCGAGATGGCCCGGAGCTCCGCCGCGCCGCGCTCGAACTCTTCGGCGAAGTGCGGCCTCGCAGTGATCTGCTCGTCGATCAACTGGATCGCGATGTGCCGAACCTTGTCCGGAGCGCGGCCCGGTCCGTCGCGGGCTTCGTAAATGTCCCCCAGTTGGCCGCGACCGAGACGTGCGCCAAGCAGGTAACGCTGGCCTATCAAACGATCGGTGGGCATTGCCCTGACTCCTGCTGCAGTCCCGTTGACCGGTTCCAGACGGTACTCCTTCCGTAGCTGCTTCGATTTCCGGGGCACGTGATCGGGCTGTGTCTGGATGCTGTTCTGGTCTTTCATGGCGCTGCCACCGGGGGTTCTGCCTGATGCCGGGCCGGCACTTGAGCCAATGCTGACATCCTGCCGGACTGACGATTCTCCAGGCGCCGTCGGCAATCGGCGACACGCCGTATTCCGGGCATCGGCCCGGCAGGCATCCGATCGACCGGAAGAGGCCCGGCTCAGCGCCGTCGTTCTGGTGCTCGCAGCGCGGACCGCAGTATCCCGGTGATGGCGACGATGCCCATGCCGGTGACCGCGGCGGCCAGGGCCGCCGAAATCGGGGGCGCCTCGAAGCGGAATGCGGCGGAAACTGACGGCAGGCTGCAGACGCCGATCAGCGCGCCGATCGCAAGCACCGAAATCACCCAGAACGCACGATTGGGACGGCGCAGCACGGCGGCGAGCGAGTCGGTCTGCGAGCGGCTGACGAGAATAAGCGCCAGGTTGTTGACGACCAGCACGATGAATGCGAGTGCCCGCGCCTGTCCATCGGAGTATTGCGACAGCGCGATGCCATAAACCAGCGCGACTGCGGCGAGACTGACGAGCCCGAGCGCCACACTTTCCAGCAGCATCTTTCCGGAGAATAGCCGCTCACCCTGCGCGCGCGGCGGCCGCCGCATGATTTCTTCGCCGCGGTGCTCGCCCTCGAAGACCAGCGAACAGGCGGGGTCGATCACGAACTCGAGAAATACGACGTGCAATGGAAAGAGCAGGAGCGGCCAGCCGAGCAGCAGCGGCAGCAGGCCCGCGCCGGCAAGCGGGATGTGCACGGCGAGCAGGTAGCTCATCGCGCTTCGGATGTTTTCGTAGATGCGCCGGCCCATCCGGATGGCCGTCACGAGGCCGCCGAAGTCGTCGTCGACCAGCACGAGCGACGCGGCCTCGCGCGCGACGTCCGTCCCGCGGCTGCCCATCGCAATGCCGATATCCGCTGCCTTCAGCGCCGGCGCGTCATTGACGCCGTCGCCGGTCATCGCGACAACGCCACCGTGTGCGCGCAACGCGCGGACCAGGCGCAGCTTCTCGGCCGGTGCAACCCGCGCGTACACGTTCACAGCGGACGCCCGCTCGCGCAGCGTCGCCTCGTCCATCGACGCGAGTTCGCTGCCTGTCAGCAAACCGCGTGAATGGTCCAGGCCGACCGCCTGCGCGACGGCCCGCGCCGTGCCCGGGTGATCGCCGGTGATCATCACGACGCGAATGCCGGCGCGATGGCAGTGCGCGAGCGCCGCGGGAACGGTCTTCCTTACCGGGTCGCGCAGGCCGATCAGCCCGAGCAGGCGAAAATGCATTTCGCGCGGTGTCGCGGGCGGCTTTTCACCCGGCAGTTCGGCACGCGCGACGGCCAGCACGCGTTGGCCGTCGCGTGCGATCTCTTCGACCCGCTCGAGCAGGCGGCTGACTTCCGCGGCCTCCAGGCGGCAGAGGCCGGCGATCGCCTCCGGCGCCCCTTTCGTGGCGATCAGCAGATGCCCGGACGCGGCGTCCTTCCAGACATGGGTTACGGCGAGCAATTCCGCCGTGAGTTCGTATTCATGCACCAGCGCCATCCGGCCGAGGTCCTCCGCGTGCTGCGGGGCATGCTGCCGCGCGGCCGCGGCAATGGCGCGTTCCATCGGGTCGAAAGCCTGGATCTCGCAGGCGGCGAGCGCCGCCCCGAGCAGATCGCGCATGCCCGGATCGAGCGCGTCGCTCCGGCCATCCAGCGCGAGCCGTACGGCGCCATCGTCGAGCACCGATACGATCATGCGGTTCTCGGTGAGCGTGCCAGTCTTGTCGACCGCAAGCACCGTTGCCGCGCCGAGTGCCTCGATGGCGGGCATGCGTCGCGTCAGCACGCCCTGCCTGGACAGCCGCCAGGCGCCGAGCGCGAGAAAAACCGTCAGCACGACGGCGAATTCCTCCGGGAGGATGCTCATCGCGAGCGTGATGCCGGCAAGCGCCCCCTCGACCCATCCGCCGCGCAATGCGGCGTAGAGAAAGAGCACCGCAAGGCACAGCGCGACTCCGAGAACGGCGAGCCAGAGCACCATGCGCCTCGTCTCGCGATACAACAGCGTTTGCTGCGGCTTCAGCGTGGCAAGCGCATGGCCGATCCGTCCCAGTTCCGTGCCTGCGCCGGTTGCCGTGATCTCGGCGGTGGCGTGTCCGCGCACGACCAGGCATCCGGAGAACACGCGGGATTCCGCCGGCGCTTCCCCGATGCCGGTAGTGGCCTGTGCTGCGAGCTTCGCCGCAGGCAGGGACTCGCCCGTCAGCAGGGACTCGTCGATCTCGAGGTCGATGGATTCCAGCAGCACGCCGTCCGCCGGCACGCGATCGCCTTCAGCGAGCATCACGGTGTCGCCACGCACGACCTCACGCCCGGCAACGCGTCGCAGCTCGCCATCGCGCAGCACGGCGGCGCGGGGACTGGAAAGGTCGCGGAGCGCCTCGAGCGCGCGTTCCGCGCGGCGTTCCTGCGAGGCCGAGATCACGACGACCGCGACCAGCGAGGTCGCGAGGACCAGCGCCTCACGCAATTCGCCGAGCACCACGTACAGCACGACGGCCACGCACAACAGCAGGAACATGGGTTCCGCCAGGATGCGCAGCAGCATGTCAAGCAGGCGGCGGCCGCGCGCGGCGGGCAGCTCGTTCGGCCCGTCGGCCTCCAGCCGGCTGGCGGCCATGGCGCTCGTCAGGCCGGTGCGAATCTGCATATGGTGGTCGAGACCCTCTGGGTCGGCCGGCCCAGTTT
>JBATEA010000059.1:0-11531 GCA_049663745.1 Steroidobacteraceae bacterium
CGGCGAGGCCGCTCGTGATCGCAAGACCCGCCGCGGACAGGCGTGCGGCGAACTCGAAGGCGGTTTCGCGGCCGGCGGCGGTCGCCGCACGGCTGCCGACGATCGCGAGCTGTGGCGACGACAGAACCGCCGGCTCGCCCGCGACGAAAATCGCCGGCGGCGCGCCGGCAGTCGCCGCGAGTTGCGGGGGGTAGCGTGGGTCATCAGCTGTAATCAGCCAATGCCCCGGTGTTTCAAGCCAGCCCAGGTCGCGCTCGAGTACCGTCTCGTCCAGCGTCGTGAACGCCCGGACGCCCGCTGGCGCGAGGCCAGCGCGCGCAAGTCCGCTTGCATTGATCGCCAGCAGCGCTTCGGGCCCGCCGAGCAGCTCGAGCAGCGATCGCGCGGCCACGGCATCCAGGCCAGGGACGCGGGCGAGACGCAACCAGGCACGGCGCGCCACGGTTAGAATCTCCGTCGTCACCGGGCCATGATCCGGAATGGGGATTCAGAGGGGCCTGTCGATTTGAGCCGGGAAAGGGCAGAAATGACCCAGCGGCGTTCTCGTTAGTCTTTGATTTGCATGGGCCATCAGCTGCCCTGCCAGGAGCGTGCCTGGGCCCGGCAGCGAGGAGTGCTGACGCGATGACTGCACCACCGAACGCCAAGGCCGGCACGGATCCCGGGATCACGGCGATTGCACAGATCCTGGTCTGCCCCGCCTGCGCGGCGAAGCTGACGATAGGGTCCGGGTCGATCGACTGCAGCGCTTGCGGCGCGACCTATCCGTTGCGCGACGGCATCGCGCTGCTCGCGATTCGCGGCACGTCGGAGACCTGGGGCGAGCCGCAGGCACAAGAGCAGAGCACGAGCTACCAGGGGGAATACCAGCGCGTCGATCGCGCGGCGGCCTACAACCTGAGCTATCGCCAGCGGCTGCTGAAGCGGCAGAGCACGCAGCGCGAATTCAGGCTGATCGGGCAGCACATCGCGCGGATCGGCCGTTCGCGCATCATCCTCGACCTGCCTTGTGGCGGCAGCCGGCTGACCCCGGCCTTCGCGGATTCCGCCGACCTCGTGATCGAAGCCGACATCGCGCACGGCCAGCTGCTTTTCGGGCGTGCGGAATCGTCGGTCGCAACGCCGCGGGTCTGGATGACCGCTTCGGCATTCCACATTCCATTGCGCGACGGCAGCGTGGACGGAACCATCTGCGTGCGCCTGTCGCATCACCTGCCGACCGCCGCCGAACGCGAGCGGCTGCTGACCGAGCTCCTGCGCGTGTCGCGGCGCTTCGTGATCATGACTTTCTTCGATCACCATTCCCTGAAGAATGTCCTGCGGCGCCTGCGCAAGCCCTTCGATCGCAAGGCGCCGAAGATGACGATGACGACGGCGCGCGTCGCCGAACTCGCCACGGCGGGCGGCGCGCGGCTCATCGCGGCACCGCCGTTGTCGCGGGTCGGTTCCGGCCATCGCTACGCGCTGATCGTCAAGGACCCGGGAATCGCCTGATGTCCCCGGGCGGCGGGCCTGGCGAGATCCTGATCAAGGCCGAGTTCCACACGCTCGTCTGGTCGGAATCGTTGCCCGGCGGAGGCCGCGCCATCATGAAGATGTATCGCCGGCGGCCGTTTTACGATCCGCTGCGCCGCTGGTTTCGTCCCTATCGCGCCGAGCGCGAATTCCGGGTGCTGTCGCACCTCGTGCGGCACGGCATTCCCTGTTCGGAGCCCCTGTCCTGGTCGCATGGCCGCCGCCATCCGCACGGCCTTCATGAACTGCTCGTGACCCGCGAGGTGGAGGGCGCGACGGCGCTCGACAAGTTGCTTCAGCAGTCCGGCGTCGTCACGGACCTGGCGCCGCTCCTGCGTCTCATACGGCGCATGCACGACAGCGGCGTGTCGCACGGCGGCCTCGCGCCGCGGAACATCCTGGTCACATTCCTGGCGCCCGGTGTTCCGGCATTTCACATCATCGACATGTCCTACAGCTGCATGTTCCCGCAGGGCATCGCGGGGTCGCGGATGGCGACCTTCGACCTGCTCGACCTGATGTACCGGATCCGGCGTCATTTTCCGAAGGCAGTTTGCGATGCCTGGCTTGGCGCCTACGGCCTCGATGAGTCCGCGGTTGCGCGGCTGAATGCGGGGCTCGAGCGATACCGGCCACGGCGCCCCTGGAGCCACCTGCGTCGCGGCGAGACCGACCTGCGCGCGGCTATCGCCCGGTTGCGAGCGCCTCGTAATCGAGTGGATGGCGGCAATCGACCGCCCGGCCCGCCGGCGGCATCGGGTACTTGAGGCCGCTCGCACAATTGAAGAGGAGTGCCCGCTCGTCGCGCCGGGCCTGCCCGTTCGCGAGCGCCGCTCGCCAGGCGGCATAGGTCGCGGCACCCTCCGGGCACAGCAGGAATCCCTCGAGGCGCGCCATCTCGGCCTGCGCATCCGTGATCGCCTCGTCATCCACTGCGATCGCGAAGCCGCCGCTCTCGCGCACCGCGCGCAGCATCAGGAAATCGCCGATCGCTCCCGGCACGCGGATACCGGAGGCGATGGTATGCGCATCCTTCCAGGGATCGGCATGATCACGACCTTCCTGCCAGGCCTTCACGATCGGCGCGCAGCCCGCGGCCTGGACGGCGACCATGCGCGGGCGCTTGCTGCCGATGAAGCCGATCGCCTCGAGTTCTGCGAAGGCCTTCCACATGCCGATCAGCCCGGTGCCGCCGCCGGTCGGATAGAAGATGAGGTCGGGCAGCTGCCAGCCGAGCTGCTCGGCCAGCTCGATGCCCATGGTTTTCTTGCCCTCGATCCGGTAGGGCTCCTTGAGCGTCGACGCGTCGAACCAGCCCATCTTCGCCTTGCCCTCGGCGACCAGGCGTCCGCAATCGTTGATCAGTCCGTTGACGAGAAAGACGCGCGCGCCCTGTAACGCGATCTCGCGGACATTGACCTCGGGCGTGTCCTGCGGGCAGAAGACCCAGGACTCGATGCCGGCGCGCGTCGCATAGGCCGCGAGCGCGGCGCCGGCATTGCCATTGGTCGGCATGGCCATGCGTGTGATGCCGAATTCCTTCGCCATCGACACCGCGAGCGCGAGGCCACGTGCCTTGAACGACCCGGTCGGCAGGCGGCCCTCGTCCTTGATGAGAAGTTCCTTTGCGCCGTGCAGGCGCGCGGACGCGGGTGCCGCGACGAGCGGCGTCATGACTTCGCCCAGGCTCACGACATGCGCGCTATTGCGCACCGGCAGGAACTCGCGGTAACGCCAGAAGCCGCCGTCCGCGCGCCGCGCGAGTTGATCCTTGCTGATCGCCCGCGCGAGCGCCTCGAGGTCGTAGCGGACCAGCAGCGGCTTGCCTGCATCCGAGAGCCCGTGCGGCAGATCGGACGCAAAACGTGCCCCGGACTCACTGCACTCGAGGTGGGCCGTAAACGTGCTGAACTCGTGCATGGGACATTGTGAGGGATCGGCCCGGAATAGGAGAACCCCCGCAGGGGCAGCGCCGCCCGGTGCGGGGGTTCTTGGCCCGCTGGCGATTGTCGGCGTTTTCCTCGACGCCCGGTGGATGCGCCTCTCGGCGCCCGACCGGGTCTGCCGGCAACCTTCCCCTCGTCGGACGGGCCCGACTCAGGCGCCCCGATTGCGGGGCTCGCGTCGTGTCCAGCGACCTCACAACGCACGCGGCAAGGGCCGAATTCCCGCCGCATTTCCTTTCGGCACTATCGTGCGGAAAGGCACCCATTCACGAAGTTCCCGTCGCGTGAATGCAATGAAACCATCGCGAAATTGCGCGATCCGCGCAATACGGAAATGTACCTACGCCGGGCCCGCGTGGAAATGAAAAAGCGCCGTCCACCTGGCCGGCGCTTTGTCTGGCGAAATGGAATGATTTCAGGGCGAACGGACTTTGTCGCCGACCTCGATCTCGCGCTCGGACTCCAGCATCAGCCCGTAGCTCAGGCGGTCATAGGTCTTGAAGACCATGAAGAGTCCGGTGCGCTCGTCGGGCAGCTGCACCTTGCTGCTCTCCCTGTTGGCCGTGACGTCCCGGACTTCCTCGCCGGCCGCCCAGGTCGCGAGCACGTTGCCGGGCTCGAGGCCGTCGCGCTTGCCGCGGTTGATGATCACGATGTCGTATTCGCCGACCACGGTGCGCTCGTCGATTACCGACATGACCGTGCCTTCGAGCTTCGACTTCGGTGCGTGCGGAATGAAGTCCATCCTCATCTCGACGGTTTCCGGCAGCAGGATGTCGCCTTCCAGCGTTTCACGCGAGGAATCGACGATCATCATCGAGGCGGGGTCACCGCTCTTGCTGATGTTGCCCTGGCCCGTGAAGAGACCCTGGTAGCCCAGCACGTCGCCGTCATCCGGGTCCTTCAGTTCGTCGCCGACGTGGTAGACGTTGAAGCGGCCACCCACCTGGTCGTTCGCAAGCCGGCGTATGTAAACCTCGTTGCCCGACGCCGAGACCAGCCGGTCGTCGCGGCC
This sequence comes from Steroidobacteraceae bacterium, assembly GCA_049663745.1. Classification (GTDB taxonomy): domain Bacteria; phylum Pseudomonadota; class Gammaproteobacteria; order Steroidobacterales; family Steroidobacteraceae; genus SCUD01. Next base: position 4,477 of record JBATEA010000059.1, read on the forward strand.
ATGCACCACGTAGGGCGCGGCCTCGACCTGTTCCTTCGCGAGCACATCGGGCCGCGACATGAAGGCGGCGATCCGCTCATACGGGATCGCGTTGATCGCCTCCGACAACGGGTTCTCGCGCACGCGCGGCGACAGGCGCACCGCGCCGCCGCTCTGCAGCACGACGCGCGGCTGGCCGTCGACCCAGGTCAGCGCCAGCACGTCGCCGGGATAGATCAGGTGCGGATTCGCGACCTGTGGGTTGATGTACCAGATCTCCGGCCAGTACCAGGGATCGGTCAGGAATTTTGCCGAGATGTCCCAGAGCGTGTCGCCCTTCTGGACCGTATAGCTGGAAGGCGCATCTGGCGCGACCGGGATGACGCTGCGGTCGATGCCCTGCTGCTGGCCGGTGGCGACACCGGCAGGGATGGCGAGCGACAGCGCGAGCGCCATGAGCGCGGCGCCGGCCAGGCTGATGACGGGGCTGCGGGACGGGGAATTGCCAGACGGTGCCATGCGAGTTGCTCCCTCACTGCCGGGGCGGCCCGAACGATCGTATACTTCCGGACTGCCAAACGCGCATAAGTCTATGCTTCGACGAACTTTAACAGCATTCCCCGGTCAGTTACACGCACCCACGGCCCCGCTCACATGACGCGCCTCACAATCCTGGAGTATCCGGACCCCCGATTGCGCACCCGGGCGGTTCCGGTCGGTGCCGTGGACGCCTCATTGCGTGATCTGATCGACGACATGCTGGCGACCATGTACGCCGCCAACGGAATCGGCCTGGCCGCGACCCAGGTGGACGTGCACCGGCGCCTGCTGGTCGTCGATGTCTCCGAGGAACGCAACGATCCGCGCGTCTTCATCAATCCGGAGATCCTCGGGCTGGGCGGCACGACGAAATCGCAGGAAGGCTGCCTGTCGGTGCCCGGTTATTACGACGAGGTGCAGCGCGCCGCGACCGTCCGGGTGCGAGCGCTCGGGCGCGACGGCAAGCCGTTCGAGGTCGAGCTCGAAGGCCTGCTCGCGATCTGCGTCCAGCACGAAATCGATCATCTCGACGGCAAGTTGTTCGTGGACTACCTGTCGGAGATGAAGCGCCAGCGGGTCCGCAAGAAGCTGGAAAAAGACCGGCGCCTGCGTGCGGAAGGCCGGACTCCGGCGCCCGCGCGCGCACCGGCGATCTGACCAGGGCCACCGCCGTGGACAAGAGCCTGGCGGTCGCATTCGCCGGAACCCCCTCATTCGCATTGCCGGCACTCGATGCGATTGCCGCGTCGCAACATCGCCTCACCGTCGTCTACACGCAGCCGGACCGTCCGGCCGGGCGTGGACAGGCGCTTGCTGCGAGTCCGGTCAAGCTGCGCGCGCTTTCGCTCGGCGTGGCGGTTGAGCAGCCGGAGACGCTCCGCGACCCGGCCGCGCCCGCGCGGCTTTCCGCCCATTCGCCCGATGTCATGGTGGTCGTGGCCTATGGGCTCCTGCTGCCGCAGGTGGTTCTCGACGTGCCGCGCCTCGGCTGCCTGAACATTCATGCGTCGATGCTGCCGCGCTGGCGCGGCGCGGCGCCGGTCGCGCGCGCAATCGAAGCGGGTGATGCGGCCACCGGTGTCTGCATCATGCGCATGGAAGCCGGCCTCGATGCCGGGCCCGTCATGATGCGAAAGCAAGTCCCCATTGGGCCGCGCGAAACCGCGGGCGAACTCGAGGTGCGCCTCGCGGCGGAGGGCGCGCGCATGATCGGCGCGGCACTCGATGCGCTCGCCGGGGGCCGCGCCTCCTTCGAGCCCCAGGATCCCGCGCAGGCGACCTATGCGCGCAAGCTGCAGAAATCGGAGGCGCGCATCGATTGGCGTGAACCGGCGGAGGCGATCGAACGCCGCGTCCGTGCGCTGAATCCCTGGCCGGTCGCCGAGACGAAGCTCGAGGGCCTGCAACTGCGCATCTGGCAGGCGCATGTCGTTGCCGCCGCCGCGGGCCCGCGGCCGGGCGCGATCGTGGCCGCGGGCCCGCAAGGCGTCGTGGTGATGACCGGCAGGGATGCACTCGCAATCGAGCGCCTGCAACTACCGGGCCGCCGTGCGGTCAGTGCGGCGGACTTCGTCAACACGGGCGGCTTCGTCGGCCTGGTGCTGATCTGAGCGCGGGCGCTGCAGCGGGTATTCGCGCGGCCGCGGCCCGCGTCGTCGCCGCGGTCGCAGGGCCGGGCCGCAGGCTCGAGTCGGCGCTCGCTGATGTCGCGTGCGATCGTGCGCTGCGACCCGCGATCCAGTCGCTCTCGTTCGGCACCGTGCGCTGGTACCTGGAACTCGATGCCTGCCTCGCGCTGATGCTCGACCGGCCGGGCGCGGCGCTCGATCCGGAAATTCATGCCCTCGCGCTGGTTGGGCTCTTCCAGCTGGCGCATGGCGCGACGCCCGTGCACGCCGCAGTCGCGGAAACCGTCGAGGCAACGCGCGTGCTCGGAAAGCCGCGCGCCGCGGGCTTCGTCAATGCATTGCTGCGGCGCTACCAGCGCGAGGGCCTGGTGATCCTCGGCAGGGCACACCAGGAGCCGCAGGCGCGGCATGCCCACCCCGCGTGGCTGCTCGATGCGTTCGCGCGCGACTGGCCGGAGCACTGGCCGGCCATGGTGGCGGCCGGCAACGCCGAGCCGCCGATGTGGCTGCGCGTGAATCGCAGGCAGGGCAGTCGCGACGATTACCTGGCAAGACTCGCTGCGGCCGGCATCGGCGCGGAGAGTTGCGCCTTCGCGCCGGAGGCGCTCAGGATTTCAACGCCGGTGAATGTCGCTGAACTGCCGGGCTTCGCGGAGGGTGCGGTGTCGGTGCAGGACGCCGCCGCTCAGCTCGCGCCGTACTGGCTTGCCGCGAGGAGCGGCCTGCGCGTTCTGGATGCCTGCGCCGCGCCGGGCGGCAAGGCCTGCCACGTCCTGGAGCTCGAATCCGGCATCGCGGAACTGGTTGCGCTCGACGTCGATCCGCATCGCAGCGCGCGCATCGTGGAAAATCTCGCGCGCCTCGGCCTCTCAGCGACCGTGGTCGTCGGCGATGCCTTGCACACTGCCTGGTGGGACGGCAGGCCCTTCGACCGGATCCTGCTCGACGTCCCCTGCTCGGGCACGGGCGTCATTCGCCGGCACCCCGACATCAAGCTGCTGCGCCATGCCTCCGACATCGCCCGCTTCGCGGCGACGCAGCTTGCGCTCTTGCGCTCGCTCCATGCCTTGCTCGTTCCCGGGGGGCGGTTGCTGTACGCGAGCTGCTCGGTGCTGCGCGCGGAAAACGCGGCCGTGGTGGCCGAATTCCTCCGGGGCGAGCCCGCGGCTTTGGATGTGACCGAATCTGCTAGGCTTTTGCTGCCGGGCGTCGCGCCGGTGCAGGGCCCGGGGCCGGGCTGCGGGTTGCCCAGCGGTGCGGCCGACGCCGATGGCTTCTATTACGCCTGCCTCGAGAAGCGGGCCTGAGGAACCGGCGTGCATTTGACGCGATGGCGACATCCCGGGCTGGCCTTCATCGCGGCGCTCCTGTTCGCGGCAACGGCCCTGCGCGCAGCGGCGGCCGACGAGGGTCGCTTCGAGATCCGCAATGCCTATGTCGAGGCACTGGGGGGCGTATGGGAGCTCGATGTCCGGCTCGACCTCGGACTGTCCGAGGCCGCACAGCAGGCCTTCGACGAAGGTGTGCCGCTGACCCTGCTGCTCGAGGTGGAGGCGACAACCGAGCGGCGCTTCCTTCCTGACGAGACGGTTGTTTCGCTGACCAAGGGGTGGCAGCTCGCGTACGACGCGATTGCGGACCGCTTTGTCGTCACCGACCCGGTGAGTGGCGAGCACACGAGCCACGCCTCGCGCGCCGAGGCGCTCGAGGCGCTCGCCCACATCAGCAAGCTGCAGTTCGCGGACACGAGGCAATTGCCGACGGACGGCCGGTTCGAAATGCGCGTGCGCGCATCGGTCGAGATCGGCGACCTGCCGGCGGCGATCAAGATGCTGCTGTTCTGGAAGAGCTGGTCGCGCAGCACCGACTGGTACGTCTGGAGCGTGCGGCCATGACGCGGCGCTGGCTGCCCGTCGCCGTCGGCATCGGCATCGTGGTCTGGGTCGCGGCGCTCGCGTTGCTCGCGGTCACCGCGGAAGGATCGCAGCGCTACGGGCAGCTTCAGCCCTGGATACTGCTGATCAACATCGCGGGCGTCGTCGTGTTGCTGGCGCTGATCGGCAGCCGCCTGACCGATTTCATCCGCGACTTCCGCCGCCACGTTCCCGGCTCGAGGCTGCGCGGCCGCACGATCCTGATGTTCAGCGGTCTCGCGGTCGCGCCGCTCCTGCTCGTGTTCGCGTTCTCGGTACTGTTCCTGACGCGCGGCATCGACAGCTGGTTCCACGCCGAGGTGCGCGAGGGCCTGTCCGACGCGCTCGGCCTGTCGCGCGCCGCGCTCGACCTGCGCATGCGCGAGATCCTCGAACGCACGCAGCGGATCGCGGACGACCTCGCGGACCTGCGCGGCCGCAGCCTGTATGCGGCACTCGACGATCACCTGAGGCTCGCCGGCGCCGACGAGCTGATTGTCACGAGCGCCGGCGGCCAGCCCGAGGCCTACAGCACTGCGGGTATGCAGCATGGGCTGCCGGCCGAGCCGCCCGATGAATTGCTGTTGCAGGTCGGCCAGGGCCGCCCTTATGTCAGCCTCGAGCCGATCTCCGGCGGTGGCTACCTGATCCGGGCCGCGACCCGGATCGGGTCCGAGCAGAGCCTGCAGGGGTCGCGGTTGCTGGTCGCGACTTACCCGGTGCCGCAGCGCCTCGCCGACCTTGCAACGACCGTGCAGGAGGCCTACCAGCAGTACGGCCAGTTGTCGTACCAGCGTGAGCCGCTGAAACTTTTCTTTGTCCTGACGCTGTCCCTGGTGTTGTTGATGGCGCTGCTGGCGGCGCTGTACGGCGCTCTCTACTTTTCGCAACGCCTGGTGCGGCCCGTGCAGGACCTGATCGCCGGGACCCGCGCGGTCGCGAAGGGCGATTTCGACACGCGCCTGTCGATGCCTTCGCACGACGAGATCGGCTATCTCATCACGTCGTTCAACGACATGACCAAGAAGCTCGCGCGGGCGCGCGAGGAGACCGAGCGCAGCCAGGCCGCCGTCGAGGGCGAGCGCGCCGCGCTCGCGGTGATTCTCGCGCGCCTGACCAGCGGCGTCATTTCGCTGGAGCCGGACCTGCGCGTGCGCGTCGCAAACCATGCGGCCGGCAACATACTCGGCGTCGACTTCGACAAGGCAGCCGGTCAGCCGCTCGCGGAACTCGCCGCTCGCCACCCGCTGCTCAGGCAGCTGCACGCGGTGATGCAGCGCCACCTCGAGGCCGGCGAAAGCGAATGGCGCGAGCAGGTGACGCTGCGCGGAGACGCCATCCGGCGCGAGCTGGTCTGCGCCTGCACGGCGCTGCCCGGAGACGGCGGCGCCACCGGCGGCCTGGTGATCGTGTTCGACGAGGTCACCCAGCTGCTGCAGGCGCAGCGGCAGGCCGCCTGGGGCGAAGTTGCGCGGCGCCTCGCGCACGAGATCAGGAACCCGCTGACACCGATCCAGCTCTCGGCCGAGCGCATGCGGCGCAAGCTGTTCCGCGGGCTCGAACCGGCGGAGGCGGAACTGCTGGATCGCTCGACCCAGACCATCGTCCAGCAGGTCGAGGCCATGAAGCAGATGGTGGCGGCGTTCAGCGAGTACGCCAGGGCGCCGGAAATGCGGCTGAGCGAGTTCGACATGAACGCGCTGATCCGCCAGGTCTCCGACCTGTATCACGCGCAGGATCCGCGCGTCGCATTCGGTCTTTCGCTGGACCCGCGGGCGGCGACGCTCGAAGCGGATCCGGGCCGGATCCGGCAGCTGCTGAACAACCTGCTGACCAATGCGGTCGAGGCGCTCGACGGGCGGCCGAATCCTGTCATCATGATCGAAACGAAGCGCAACGGTGACCAGATCGTGCTGACCGTGATCGACAACGGGCCAGGATTCCAGGGCGGCCTGATCGAGCAGGCATTCGATCCATACGTCACGAGCAAGTCCAAGGGAACCGGGCTCGGCCTTGCGATCGTGCGCCGCATCGTCGAGGAGCACGGCGGCCAGGTCGAGATCGAGAATGCGCCGCAGGGAGGCGCGCGCATCTGCATCACATTGCCGGCTGCGTCGCGCGAGTCGCGCCGCGCGGACGCGAGGAGAGAGCGAGCATGAGTTCGTCGAGAATTCTCGTCGTCGACGACGAGGCCGACATCCGCGGGCTGCTCAGCGAGATCCTCGCCGACGAGGGCTACGAGGTGGAAGCGGCGCCCGATGCTGCGAGCGCGCGCCGCGCGGTCGCGCGCCAGGAACCCGACCTCGTGCTGCTCGACATCTGGATGCCGGACACCGACGGCATCACGCTGCTTCGCGAATGGTCCGAGAAGAACATGCTGAAGTTCCCGGTCGTGATGCTGTCCGGGCACGGCACAGTCGAGACCGCGGTCGAGGCGACGCGACTGGGCGCATTCGATTTCGTCGAAAAGCCTCTGTCGATCGCGAAACTGCTGCGTACCGCCACGCGCGCGCTCGAATCCGGCCACCGGCGCCGCCAGAAGCATCGCGCGCTGATTCCGCCGCTGGTCGCGCCGGTCGGCAAGAGCCGGCTGATGCAGCAGCTGCGCGAACAGGTGCAGAAGGTCGCGGCGCACGACGCGCCCGTGCTGCTGGTCGGCGAGACCGGCACCGGCCGCGAGGCCTTCGCGCGCTACCTGCATTCGCTCGGCCCGCGCGCTGCGGGCCCGTTCGTCGCCGTGACCTGCGCGAGCCTTGACGATTCGACGGCCGCTGCGCGTCTGCGCGGCCTCGAAGCGGACGGCAAGGTCGAGGCCGGATTCTACGAACAGGCGGAAGGCGGCACATTGTTCTTCGGCGGGCTCGAAGACCTGTCGGCCGGCGCCCAACGCGTGCTGCTCGCGGACCTGGAACAGGGCGGTTGGCAGCGCGAGGGCGGCAGCCGGCGCGTGCCGATCGGCGCGCGGCTCACCGCCGCCGCGAAACCCGGCCACGAC
>JBATEA010000060.1:0-1833 GCA_049663745.1 Steroidobacteraceae bacterium
AAGTTGGCTCGCTTCCGGGCAAACTTGCGGATTGCTCCGAGAAAGACCCGGCAAAAAGCGAGATATATATCGTGGAAGGTGATTCGGCAGGCGGCTCGGCAAAGCAGGCACGCGACCGCGAATTCCAGGCAGTGATGCCGCTGCGCGGCAAGATACTGAACACCTGGGAAGTGGAGGCGGTGGACATCCTGTCGTCGCAGGAGGTTCATGACATCGCAACTGCGCTCGGCGTGGACCCGGGCTCGAATGATCTGGAAGGCCTGCGCTACCACAAGGTCTGCATCCTGGCGGACGCGGATTCCGACGGCGCGCACATCGCGACGCTGCTGTGCGCGCTGTTCCTCAGGCATTTCCGCGCGCTCGTGATCGCCGGGCACGTCCATGTCGCGATGCCGCCGCTGTTCCGCATCGACATCGGCAAGAATCTCTTCTATGCGCTCGGGGAGTACGAGAAGAGCGGCATCCTCGACCGCATCCAGGCCGAGGGCCTGCGCGGCAAGCCGGTGATCACGCGATTCAAGGGGCTCGGCGAGATGAGCCCGCTGCAGTTGCGCGAGACGACGATGGCGCCGGCGACGCGCAGGCTCGTGCAGCTGACCATCGACGCCAAGGACGACGCCGACCAGATCATGGACATGCTGCTCGCGAAGAAGCGCGCTGCGGACCGGCGCGACTGGCTCGAGAGCAAGGGCAACCTGGCGAGCGTCTGAGGTTCCGGATGAAGGACCAGCCACTGGATTTCGAGGGCATCGAGCGGCAGCCGCTCCGTACGTTTACCGAGAAGGCGTACCTCGATTACTCGATGTATGTGATCCTCGACCGTGCATTGCCGCAGCTGGCCGACGGCCTGAAGCCGGTTCAGCGCCGGATCATCTACGCGATGAGTGAACTCGGGCTCGCGAACGCCAACAAGCACAAGAAGTCGGCGCGCACGGTCGGCGATGTGATCGGCAAATACCACCCGCATGGCGACGGGGCCTGCTATGAGGCGATGGTGCTGATGGCGCAGGACTTCTCCTATCGCTATCCGATCGTGGACGGACAGGGCAACTGGGGCTCGACGGACGATCCGAAATCCTTTGCCGCGATGCGTTACACGGAAGCGCGCCTGCGGGCATATGCCGAGACGCTGCTGTCCGAGCTCGGCCAGGGAACGGTCGACTGGCTGCCGAATTTCGACGGCACGCTCGAGGAGCCCAGGCTGCTGCCCGCGAGGTTGCCGAACGTGCTGCTGAACGGCACGCAGGGCATCGCGGTCGGCATGGCGACCGACATCCCGCCGCATAACCTGAAGGAAATCGCGGCCGCCTGCGTCCACCTGCTCGACGAACCCGATGCGAGCGTCCGCGACCTCTGCAAGCACGTGCTGGGCCCGGACCTCCCGACCGGCGCGGAAATCATCACGGCGAAATCCGAACTGCGCGCGATGTACCAGAGCGGCAACGGTGCATTCCGGGCACGCGCGATATACGAGGTGGAGGAGGGCGAGGTAGTCGTGACGGCGCTGCCTTACCAGGTGTCGGGCGCCAAGGTGCTCGAACAGATCGCCGCCCAGATGCGGGCCAAGAAGCTGCCGATGGTCGAGGACCTGCGCGACGAGAGCGACCACGAGTACCCGACGCGGCTCGTGATCACGCCGCGCTCCAATCGCGTGGACATCGACCAGTTGATGGCGCACTTGTTCGCGACCACCGATCTCGAGCGCAGCTATCGCGTGAACCTCAACGTCATCGCGCTCGATGGCCGCCCGAAAGTCCTGGGACTCAGGGAAATACTGGCCGAATGGCTCGAGTTCCGGCTCGACACGGTCAAGCGGCGGCTGAAATACCGGCT
>JBATEA010000061.1:0-6681 GCA_049663745.1 Steroidobacteraceae bacterium
CCTCATCGCAGGCGGCCACGGCACCGGCCGCGGCGCCGAAGACGCCCGAAGAGCAATTCGGCTATCGCGGTGAGCTGGCACGCGAGGAGGAGGACAGCAAGAAGCAGCAGTCACGCCAGATCCCGGAACTCTCGGCGACTCTGACCGAAATCACCACGCGCGGTGACGGAGCGCTGGTGATGACGCTCGACAACGGCCAGGTGTGGGCGCAGATCAGGCCTGACGCGTTTTTCCATGTGAAAGTCGGGGAGCAGGTGAGGATCGAGCCCGCTGTGCTCGGCTCCTACCTGATGATCAGTCCGTCCAAGCGGACTGCGCGGGTCACGCGAGTCAGGTAAATGAGCGATGCGCCGCTCGGCTGCTGGAAGTGCGGAGCGTCGCTCGCCGCACTCAGCCTGCCGCTGTCCCGTACCGACGAGTGCCGCGTCTGCCGGGCGCAACTACACGTTTGCCGCATGTGCCGCTTCTACGACACCGGCAAGGCGAAAAGCTGCGCGGAACCGATCGCAGACGAGGTCCAGGACAAGACGAGGGCCAACTTCTGCGGCTACTTCCAGGCGGTCGGCGGCCGATTCAAGCCGCAAGATGGGGCCGGCGATCGTGCAATGACAGCCCTCGAGTCGCTTTTTGGCGCGAAAAAGTGAAGTCGTGATCGAATCGGGGTTCCCTGCCGCGGCTCATTGGTCCACAATGATGGTTTGGCCTTCTGCCACGGTTTCCCGACCATGAATACGACGACAGCCACCGAAAAGCCACGCCTCCTCTGGGCCAACGTGCTCATGTTCGTGTTCACGATGCTGGGCGCGGTCGTGGTCGTGCCGTGGTACGGGTTCACATTCGGCTTCAGCACTGCAGCCTGGGTCTGGTTCGCGGTGCTCCTGTACGCAAACGGGCTCGCGATCACCGGCGGCTATCACCGCCTCTGGTCGCATCGCACCTATGAAGCGCATTGGTCGCTGCGGCTCATCTATATGCTCTTGGGCGCGATGGCGCTGCAGAACAGCGTGCTGGTCTGGGCATCCGGGCATCGCGATCATCACCAGTACGTGGACGACAACGACCGCGACCCCTACTCCGCCGGCCGCGGCCTGTGGTTCTCGCACATCGGCTGGATGCTGCGCCGTTACCCGAGCGGCGAGCCGCATTTCGACAACGTCCGTGACCTGCAGAAGGATCCGCTGGTCGCCTTCCAGCACCGCTATTACTACGTGCTGGCGATCGGCCTGAATGTGCTGGTGCCGCTGGCGCTCGGATGGCTGCACGGCGACCTGTGGGGCGTGTTCCTGCTGGCGGGCGTGCTGCGCCTGGTCGTCAGCCACCACTTCACGTTCCTGATCAACTCCGTCGCCCATGCGTTCGGCCGGCAGCCGTACACCGACGAGAACAGTGCGCGCGACAACGGCTGGCTCGCATTCCTGACCTACGGCGAGGGTTACCACAACTTCCATCACCAGTTCACCCACGATTACCGCAACGGTATCCGCTGGTGGCACTGGGACCCGAGCAAGTGGATCATCTCGTCGCTTTCATGGATCGGCGTGACCCGCAGGCTCAAGCGCACGCCCGACTTCGTGGTTCAACGCGCGCGCCTCGCCATGCAATTCCGGCGCGTGGAAGCGAGTCTCGAACGCCGCAGGCAGTCGCTGCCGCATGTCGACGCCGAGCACCTGCGGTCCCGGTTCACGCGGGAGTACGACCTGTTCGTCGCGACGCTGGCGGAATGGTCACGGCTGACCGATGCCTGGTACACGCGGACGCGCGAGCAGATCGTGCAGCGCTGGGAGGAAGCCAGCTTCCGCGCCGAGGCTCGCGCGATGCTCTATCAGCTCCGCATGCAGCACCGTCGTCTGCAACTGCTCGGGGCCCAGCTCGCCTGACTTGCTGGCTGTGGCCTGCCTCGCCCATGGAGGCCAGATGCTGATCCGCTTTCGCCAGTTACTGCTGATCACGGCCATCGCGCTCCTGGCCGCGGGAGTTGCGGCCTGCGGCGGTGGCGGCTCCGGTGGCTCGATCGCGAATGGCGGCGCCTGCTCAGTCGCCAGGCAAAAGCAGTTCGTGCTGGATGCGGCCCGCGAGTGGTACCTGTTCCTGGACCTCCTGCCGCCATCGGTCAACCTCGGTGATTACGCCACGGCCCAGGAACTATTGGATGCGTTGACCGCAACCGCCCGCGCGCAGGGCAAGGACCGGTTCTTCAGCTTCTTGACGACGCCGGCGGCCGACAGTTCTTTCTTCCAGGAAGGACAATTCATCGGATTCGGATTCCAGACCAGCATCCAGGGCAACCGGCTGTTCGTGACGGACGTGTTCGAGGCGAGCCCCGCCGCGGATGGCGGCCTCACGCGCGGTGTCGAGATCACGGCCATTGATGCCGGGGCAGGCTTCGTGCCGATCGCGACCATCCTGGCAAGTGACCCGAATCTCGAGCAGGCCTTCGGGTCGGCCGACGAAGGCGTCCAGCGCGGCCTGCGCTTCCTGCGCCTGGACGGCCAACAGGTCGAAGTCACGCTGACCAAGGAGCTGGTCACGATCCTGCCGGTGCCTGCAACGAACGGCACGGCAATCCTGGCGCTGCCGTCGAATCCGTCAGTGCCGGTCGGGTACATCCACCTGCGCACGTTCATCTCGACGGCTGTGACGCCGTTGACCGACGCCTTTGCCCAATTCCGCGCCCAAGGCATCGATTACATCATCGTGGACTTCCGCAGCGATGGCGGCGGGCTCGTCAGCGTCGCCGAGTTCATCGGCGACCTGAATGGCGGGAACCGCGCGTCGACCGACGTGTTCTCGAAGACGCGGTTCAACGCGATGAAGTCCTCGAACGATTCGGTACGCCGGTTCGTGGCACAGCCGCAGTCGATTGCGCCGGTCCGGATCGCCTTCATCACGAACGGGGGAACTGCGTCCGCAAGCGAGCTCGTCATCAACGCGATGAAGCCCTGGACCGAGATCGCCATCGTCGGTGCGGACACCTTTGGCAAGCCCGTGGGCCAGTTGGCCTTCGACATGAGTGGCTGCGACCTGCGCCTGCGGCTGATCGCCTTCAAGCTGACCAATGCCAATGACGAAGGCGATTACTTCGACGGCCTCGCCTCGACGCTCCCATTTGCCTGCCGGGCGACCGACGACCTTGCCAGGACCCCGGGCGACCCCGCCGAGGACTCGACGGCCGAGGCCCTCAACTGGCTCGATACCGGCGCCTGCGGCCAGGTCATGAGCGCCGGGGGGCCCGGGCTCCAGTTGGCCCTGGCCCCGGAGCGGGCACCGATGCCCCGGGCGCCGACACCCGCGCAGGCCTACCTGCCGGGTCTGTTCTAGGGCCGCCAACTGTCTCCAAGTGGCGACAGTCTGGAGCACCGCAGCCAATTGGCATCGGCGCACTCGCCCGATGGCTCCCAACTGGCTACTCTTGTCCTCCCCTCACCCCCGGAGAAGCAGTCATGGCAATCTGGAAAGACATCGTTGCTAAGGACAGCGTCCAGCCCGAAGTGGCCGCGGGCGCCGCGGTACCCGCCAATCGTCCGCGGCCGGAGCCGGTGCCTGCATCACAGTCGCAGCCATCCGCCAGCGCTCCACGCAAAGACCTGAAGGAGTCCGTCATCGCGACGGGCCTGACCTTCGAAGGAAAGATTGAAGGTTCCGGACATGTGCGCATTTCCGGACGATTCAAGGGCGACGTCCATGTGGACGGTTCGCTGACCGTCGAGGCAGGCGCGCATCTCGCGGGATCGGTGCGAGCCGCGTCGGTGGTCGTTGCCGGGGAAATCGAGGGCAATATCGAAAGCGCCCAGAAGGTCGAGTTGCACCAGACCGGCGTCCTGAACGGCGACGTCAGTGCGGGCTCGCTGTCAGTCGCAGGTGGCGCGCGCATGCGCGGCCGGGCGGAGTTCGGCTGGAGCGAGACGGGCATGCCAAAGACCATTTCACGCAACTGACCCGCGCGGATGTCATGAATCGACGCACGGTAACAGCCGGCAAGACTCGGTCGTGTCCGCACTGCAGGGCGACGATCCTCGAGAGCGCCGCAGTCTGTCCCGCGTGCAAGCACCACCTTCGCTTTGAGCGTCGCAGCAGCGCGGAGCCGGAACCGACCACAGAGGTGGTGCTGAAGGTGTCAGGTCAATTCTCCCGGCAGGCGAAGGAAGGGCCGGGGGAATATTCCGTGGTCGTCGTGATCCGCGATGCGAAAGGCACTGAAATCGCGCGCAAGGTGATTGGCGTCGGTGGGTTGGCGCCTGGCGAGGAGCGTTCGGTGGACCTGACAGTCGAGATGTTCAATCCATGAGCCTGAAAATCGTCGAACTGCACCATCACGCCGTGCGCGTGCCGCCGACAAGGTCGGCGGCCGTGGAGACGCGGCGCTTTTATACCGAGGTGCTGGGCCTCGGCGCCGATGACGGCCCCTCGTTGCCCGGCCAGCAAGGCCACCAGATCAACGCCGGCCCCGCGGCCCAGATCCACCTGATCGGCATGACCGGCATGACGGCCGACCCCGGAACCGGTATCGATCCCACCGCGCCGCACGTGGCACTCGCAGTCGCGAGCATCTCCGAGGCCAGGTCCGAGCTCGACCGCATGGGCATCCGTTATCGAACGATGCCAGGCGGATCGGGCCCGGAATCGCAGCAGCTGTTCCTGACCGACCCTGCGGGCAATCTCGTCGAGCTGCACCAGCTTGGGACCTGCCGCTGCACCGCGCATTCCCGTAACGCGATCGCCGGCCATGCGCGGGTCTCGGGCACCGTGCTGTTTGCGGACATGCGCGGCTTTACGACCATCGCCGAAAAGCTGAGCGCCGACCAGGTCGTGCCGCTGCTGAATGAGTATTTCGCACTGCTGTCGAAGATTACGGTCGATTACGGCGGAACGGTGTTTCACGTCGCGGGCGACGGGCTGATGGCGGGATTCGGCGTGCCGCGCGCGGAGCCGGACGCCAGTGCGCGCGCGGTCGCGGCCGCGCGGCGAATGGTCGCCGGATTCAATGACCTCGCCGGCGACTGGAAAACGCGGCTCGGCCTCGATACCGGCATCGGAATCGGCATCAACGCCGGGGAATTCATCGTCGGCAACGTCGGCGCGCCGGAACGGCCGACTTACACGCTGATTGGCGACACGGTCAATGTGGCGGCGCGGCTCATGCAGCGCGCGCGTGCCGGTGAGGTCCTGTTCTCGCGTTCCGTGTGGCAAGCGCTGAAGTCCGGCAACGCGGGCATCGTGGAATTACCGCCGATGCTGCTACGCGGGCGTTCGCGCCCGGTCGAAATTTACTGCATGCCGTCCGCCAGGCGGCTCGACCTGCGACCGGTCGCAGCCTGATGCATGCGGCCGGAAAAACACATGGTTCAGGCTATACTGCGGCCAATTAATGCTGGGCGCCGGCCACCGCCGGCGGAACTGTCGACTGTCGCGGCCGTCTATCGGACGCAGACCCGCTAACGGACCACTGGATCCCAACTCATGGCACTAGTTCGACGCGCCGCCGCCCGGGCGGTACCCACGATTTGCGCGCTCCTGGGGGCCCTGCTGGCTTCCGGTTGCGGTGGCGGCAGCCCGCCCCATGCCGCGCCAGCAAACCCCGCTGCCGAAGGCGCAGACGGCCGCGTGGAGCTCAGCTGGAATGCGGTCGTCGGGGCCAAGACCTATACGATCCTTTGGTCCGACGATCCGGCAGCAGATAGTCCTTTATCCAATGAAATCAGTGATTTAACTGAAACTACCTATAGCCACACGGGGCTTACCAACTTCCGCACTTATCGCTACCGGATCGTCGCCGTGACAGGTGGTGGTCGCGGACCCGAAAGCAACCAGGTCCAGGCCGAACCGGGCCCGGTGCCCGGGCCCGTCGAATGGGCGGCGGTTGTCGCCGGCGATCCAGGCCACACGATCCATTTCGCGACTGCTACGGAGGCGACGTCTTACCGCGTGTATATCGCGTCGAGCGAAACGGCCCTCGCCGGGCGCCGGCCGAATGCCCTCTTCGACGAAGTCACGGCTTCCCCTGACGTTCGCGCCACCGTCCTGGTCAATACGCCGGTGCTTTATCGCGTGATCGCAATGAACGGCACCCGGATCGGCTCCGACGGTCCCGTGGCCATGACGCCGGCTCAAACGATTACGACCTATGACCTGCCCCGCCTGGGCCTGGCATTTGGCGATCCGAACGCCGACAACTGCCTCGACTTGGTCGCCGCCAGCGGCGCCATCTCCGGCACGATCTGCCAGGGCACGTTCAACGTGCGCGTGCTGGCGGATGCGGGCCTCGCGGACCTGGTGGCGACCGGCCGGGTGAACGGCGACTCGCGCTTTGCCGACTTCACCGGCGATCGCCGCGACGACGTCTTCAGCAGCACTTTTTCGCCAGCGGACGACACCGCGTCGCGCGCGGTCCTGAGCGTCAACCAGGGCACGGGCAATTACCAGACGAGTGCCGGCGTCACGGCGCTCGGCATCGGCGGTTTCGGCGGCACGCTGCTGGCCGCCGACTTCGACAACGACAACGACATCGACCTGTTCGCCCCGAACGACCACACGCGTGGGGACGGCGCACACAACTGGCTGCTGATCAATGACGGTGCCGGCGTGTTTACCGATACTGCGGCGGCGGCCGGCGTGGACAGCAACCCGGCGGGTGCGGATTACGTCCCGCGCGGCGGCCAGGCAGTCGATTTCAACGAGGACGGC
>JBATEA010000062.1:0-14955 GCA_049663745.1 Steroidobacteraceae bacterium
GTATCCGGTAGCCGATGAGCACCAGGCACATCGCAGACTCAACGTCGGCGGCGCCGGGCGAGCAGCGCGGATCCGATGAGCTCGCCTGTGGAGTAGATCGGGTTGGCCACGCCGCTATCAGCAACGACGACGCCAGCGGCGAGCGCAATGCCGGTCACGATCGAGAGACCGACATTCACCGGCGCTGGTCCCAGCCCCGTGCTCCGGGTTCGTCGGCAAGCGGACGGGCGGCGCCTTCGTCATACCACTCTTCGATCAGCCGGAATGCAATCGACTGCGGAAACGGCAGCAAAGGCGTGCCGGCGGCAATTTCCGCACGGCTGAACCAGCGCGCATCCTCGAGTTCCTCGTCATCGAGTCTGATATCGGTCGAGAGCGCCTCGGAGCGAAAGCCGAGCATCAATGAGCGTGGAAATGGCCAGGGTTGCGATGACTGGTAGCTCAAGGCTCCGGTCACGACACCTGTTTCTTCGACAACCTCGCGGCGGACTGCGTCCTCGAGGCTCTCGCCAGGCTCGACAAAGCCGGCGATCGTGGAATAACGGCCCGCAGGCCACCCGGTCTGGCGGCCCAGCAACGCGCGGTCACCCTTCGTGACGAGCACGATGATCGCCGGGTCCACGCGTGGAAAGAACTCCGTGGCGCAACCCTCGTTGCTGCAGACCATCATGCGGCCCGCGCGCTGCGGCCGCGTCGGCGCTCCGCAGCTGCCGCAGAAACGATGACGGTGACGGAAGGAGACCATCGCCCGCGCGTAGGCGAGCAGTCCCGCCTCTTCGTGCGGCAGCAGTCCCGCCGCAAGGCGCAGGTCGGCGAATTCGGCGCCGTCGGAGAGCGGCGGCGGCGCATCGGCCTCGATTTCCGTCGTGAAGATGGCGCTGCCGCGATATTCACCGAGCAGGATCAAATCGTCCGTGGCGATTTCCCCGAGCGGCCCGGCACCGAATTCCAGCAGGAATGCGCTGGGAGAGGGCGCCCGGATCAGCGGGCAGCGCGAGCGCCAGACCGGTATCAGGCGGGCAGAACCCTCCGCGATCGCAACGGCGACGGTCTCGGCATCGGCACGCGAGAACTTCAGCCGGTCGACATGCGGCCCGGCGAAGACATTGGGCCGTTCGATCCCAGGGCACATCGGATTCCATTCCTGGATGTCAGGTGCGCCATTCTAGCAGTCGCCTACCGACAGGCCCGGACGCGCGGGTGGGCGGGTGGTGGCGCAGAACTCGCAGGCTTTCGGCTTCTCCGCATAGCGCAGCACGACGAGCAGGCTCCCGCAGCCGTCGCATTCGTCCAGGCACAACTCGTTCTGCCGCTCGAGGGAGCGCATCAGCTGGCAGGCATGCTCGAAGGAGATCTGCGGATGCTCGAAAAGGCTGGCGAATGTCTCATAGGCCTCGCAGAACCTCTCGCCCCATCGCAATTGGTCGAGCCCGCCCGGCGAGTTGCCCGCCTCGCGGCGCAGCAGCCCGAGAATGCACATCAGCGTTGCGAGGCCCGCGGCTTCACGGCGGATTCCGGCATTGCGCATGAAGAAAGCGTTCTGCCGAGGCGACTTGCCGCGGTGGCGGCGCACGTCGCGGCGGCCTGCGTCCGCAACATAGGACCGGTAGAGCTTGCGGATGCGGTCATCGGTCAGTCCGGTCCAGCTCCTGATGGTGCGCGTCCGCGCCTCGTGCCCGATCAGGCGCAGGGCCAGGTCCAGCCGCAGCCGGTCGCGGGTGTAGCGGTCGTCGGTGATGCGCATGATCGTTGCCTTGACGCCATGATATCGGACTGGTATTTTTCTACCAGCTAAAGAGAACCGGTCCAAGAGCCGGCCGTCAACGTAATGGCACGTCATCGGGGAGAAATGCCATGAACCGACAACAACCGCTTGCGCTGGCGCCGCCAGCGGGCAACGCCGATTGGTCCGAACGCTCGTTGCTGGATGCGGCGGCGCGCAAGACTCTCGGCTCGATCAACCTTGCATTCCTGGACCTCGCGGTGGAGCTCGCGGAGGAAGGCCGATTGAAGCTGATCTCGGGACTGCCGCCGCGCGTCGTCGACGCGTTGATCGATCCTGTCGCGCAACAACGACTCTGCGAGAGGCTGCCTTATGCGCTCTTCGACCTGCGCTTCGATGACGGCGGGTTCTGGGAGAACCAGATTGCCGCGGCCGGCGCGGTCCAGGACTCCCAGCCGTCAGCCGTCGTCGACGAACGCATCGTCGGCTTCGCGCGCACGGTCATCATGCTCGCCTGGCACATGGCCCAGACGCGCGTGCCCGGTGCGCGGCTCATGTTCGGCATGGCGCCTGCGACCGTCGCCGCGATTGCAGCGCTTCCCGTTGCGGTGTTTGAAAGCCTGGCGAGGCGGGTCGCGCCCGCGCTGACCGCGCGATTCGGTTCGCGCGCGCGTTTCTGGCTGCAATTCGAGGGATGCGCCACCAATCCTGACGAGAAGGCTGTCAACCTGTTGCAGCAGCTGGGTCTGCAGATCCAGGGCGCGGACAGCGCGCGCCTGCAGTCCCTGCAACGCAGGCCGAAGCGCGCCGCGCTCGCGTAACGGGTTCCAGCGGGAAGAGATCACAGGCTGCCCGCCGCTCCGGTGGTTGCCGGGGATCGGGCCGCAGCTTACGCTGCGCGCCTGCCCGTCACCGATCCAGCGCGTCCCCGGAGTCCAATGAAGGCGCTTTCAATCCGCGGCCTGACCAAGACCTACCGCAATGGCGTGCAGGCGCTGCGCGGCATCGACCTCGACGTGCAGGAGGGGGATTTTTTCGCGCTGCTCGGCCCCAATGGCGCGGGCAAGACCACGATCATCGGCATCATCATGTCTCTGGTGACGAAGTCGGGGGGCACGGTCGAAGTTTTCGGCTACGACATCGACCGCGCGCTCGCGCATGCCAAGTCCTGCATCGGGCTCGTGCCGCAGGAGATCAACTTCAACCAGTTCGAGAAGGTGTTCACGATCGTCGTGAACCAGGCTGGTTTCTACGGGATTCCGCGACGCAAGGCGCTCGAGCGCGCCGAACGCTACCTCCGCCAGCTGCAGCTCTGGGACAAGCGCGACCAGATAGCGCGCTCGCTGTCGGGCGGCATGAAGCGCCGTCTGATGATCGCGCGCGCACTGGTGCACGAGCCGCGGCTGCTGATCCTCGATGAACCGACGGCAGGCGTGGACATCGAGATCCGCCGCAGCATGTGGACATTCCTGCGCGCCATCAACCAGCAAGGCACGACGATCATCCTGACGACGCACTATCTCGAGGAAGCGGA
The DNA here is from genome assembly GCA_049663745.1 of Steroidobacteraceae bacterium. Taxonomy (GTDB): domain Bacteria; phylum Pseudomonadota; class Gammaproteobacteria; order Steroidobacterales; family Steroidobacteraceae; genus SCUD01. Next base: position 3,258 of record JBATEA010000062.1, read on the forward strand.
GAGCCTGTGCAGGAACATCGCCATCATCGATGGCGGCCGCATCATCGAGAATGACACGATGGCAAACGTGATCCGCAAGCTGAGCCAGGAGACATTCGTGCTGAACTTTCGCGGCGCTATCACGGTGCCGCTGCCGTTGCCGGGCTACGTGTCGCGGATGACCGATGACCACACGCTGGAGGTCGAAGTCTCCAAGGACCAGAACCTCAATGACATATTCGCGCGACTGACGCAGGGCGGCGTCGAGGTCGTCAGCATGCGCAACAAGGTGAACCGGCTGGAAGAGCTGTTCATGCGCCTGGTCGAAAGCAGGGGCGCCGCCGGCGTGCAGGGGAGCTGAGGTGGAAGCAGTCGTACCGTCGCTCGCCCGTATCCACCGCATCGGCCTGCAGACGATCATGCGCCGCGAGTACGGCCGCATCATCCGGATCTGGGGCCAGACGCTCGTGCCCCCCGCGGTGACCGCAACGCTCTATTTCATCATCTTCGGCAGCCTGATCGGCCGGCGCATCGGGGCGATGGGCGGCTATGACTACATGCAGTACATCGCGCCGGGCCTGATCATGATGGCCGTCATCACGAATTCCTACGGCAACGTCGTATCGAGCTTCTTCGGCGCCAAATTCGGAAAGCACATCGAGGAATTGCTGGTTGCGCCGCTGCCGAACTGGCTGCTCGTGACCGGTTACGTGTCCGGCGGCGTGATGCGGGGGCTGCTGGTCGGGATCGTCGTGAGCTGCGTCGCGCTGTTCTTCACGCACATTCCGGTCGAGCATCCGCTGCAGGTCGCGGGCTCGGTGTTCCTGGCCTCGATCGTGTTCGCACTGGGCGGTCTGTTCAACGCGATATTCGCGAAGAATTTTGACCAGATCTCCTGGTTTCCGACATTCGTCCTGACGCCGCTGACCTACCTCGGCGGCGTGTTCTACTCGATTTCATTGTTGCCGGAATGGGCCCAGCGGCTCTCATACGTCAACCCGATCCTCTACATGGTCAATGCCTTCCGCCACGGCTTCCTCGGCACGAGCGACGTGAATGTCGGGCTTGCATTCGCGATCATGGCGGCCTTTGCGGTCCTCATGTTCACGGTGGTCGTCGTGCTGATGAACCGGGGCACCGGCATCCGGGAGTAGCGGTCATGTGCGGGCGTTATGCGTTCTTTTCGCCGGCCGAGGCCGTCAAGCGCACGTTCGCCCTGGACCTGCTGCCGGAACTTGCGCCGCGCTACAACATTGCGCCGACGCAATCGGTGGCTGCGCTCCGCGTCGTCGAGGAAGGAAGGCGCTCGCTCGTGATGCTGCACTGGGGGCTCGTGCCGCACTGGGCCAAGGAGCGCGCGATCGGGAACCGGATGATCAATGCGCGCTCGGAAACACTCGCCGATAAACCCGCCTTCCGCGACGCTTTCCGCCGCAGGCGGTGCCTGGTGCTGGCGGACGGCTGGTACGAATGGCAGGCCGCGCCGGGCGGCAAGCAGCCCTGGTTCGTCAGGCTGCGCGATCCGGGGCCGATCGCATTCGCGGGACTCTGGGAAAAATGGAAGGACCCGGCGGGCGAGCTGCTCGAGTCGTGCACGATCGTGACCTGCGACGCGTCGGAATCCATTCGGAAGATCCACGATCGCATGCCGGTCGTCCTACCGAAGGAGTCCTGGGATCGCTGGATGGATCCGGCTTTCTCGGATACCGGGACACTGTCGAAGATTCTCGGGCCATACGATGCGAAGTCACTGCGGGGCTGGCAGGTCAGCCGGCTGGTCAATGCCCCGAAGAATCAAGGCCCGAAGCTGATCGAAACGGAAGGTTCAGGCGCCGTGACCGGCGCCTGAACCGGTGCGTCACTTCCTGACCCAGTCGCCGCCGCCCTTCTTGTAGTACCAGCCTGCGCGGGCATTTGCGATCCAGCGCTGTGCGAAGGTGCTGCGAATGTCGGACTCCCATTCAGGGTGGCCGTTTGCATTCGCGATTTCCGTGTAGAGCGCATTACGGTCAGTATTGTCGTCGCCGACCAGCTTGCGCGCGCGGTTTCGATCCGCGAGCGGCACGGAATTGACGTCGCGAAGCTCCAGCAACCCATCCGACGTCAGGCCGATGGCACCCGAGTCGAAGAATGGAGCGAGGTCGGCGGTGCGGGCTTTCATCGACGCGGTGAGCGCGCGGATCGCCGGGCTGGAGACGTCGATATCGGCCTGCGCCTCTGCGGCGGGAATCACGAAATCGAGCGTCCCCCGCAATGCGGCCAGCATTACGCCGCCGGCCTGGGTGCCGAGCGACGATTGCTCCTTCGGCACGGGTGCTGCGGCCTTGTCCGCGCCCCAGATGTCCTCGATGATGCGGTCGGCCGCTTTCTCGGCCGCGGCGGCGGGGAAATAGACATTGATCGTCACGCAGGCGGCGAGGGCCAGGCAGCCAGCGGCGATGCCAGTGGTGATCCAGCGAATCATGTCAATTCCTCCTTCGACTCCCGTAGCGGTCATGAGCCATGCTCGCGGGCGGCGGCTGAACCCATCCTGAACCGATTCTAGCGCACCGGCCGGCCTCACTCGACGACGATCTCGGACTCCATGATCGCCCCCAGTTGCCGCACGAGCCGGGTCCAGGCGACGCGCGACTGGCTGCCGATCACGTTGATGCGCGGCAGCCCCGAACCCTTGACGATGTAATAGCCTCCCGGAGCGTTCTCGACGCCGCGCATCGTGCAAACGTCGTTGGCGAGCGTGCAACTGAGGCCCAGCCGGTCATAACTGAAGCTGTCGAAGAACTTCAGGAATCCGCCCTGCAGGGCGGCCGCGACGCCGCCGCCGCTGCCGCCGCCGATGCTCGACAGGTTGGTCACCGCGCGCTGGCTGATCCGGTGCTTCGACTTGTCGCCCGGGGGCGTGTAGAAGCTGGCGTCGAATGCCTCGGGCATCCAGTCGAATGTCTCCAGGTCCTTGACCTGCCCTGACAGGCGACCCGTGATCATCCCGAATGAAAAAGTGTTGGTGACGAGCTCGAGGTCGAGGTTGTCCACGTCGATGCTCGCGTGCAGACGCGGAAATTTGCCGAGCGGATCGCGGAGCCGGAGATCCCGCACGACCACTCGGCCGTCGAAAACGGAGGCCTCCAGATTGCCGCCGAGCGTCACGATGCCCTGCGACAGCTGGAGATCCGGGATGCTCCCGGAAATCGTGCCCGAGAATTCCGGCCAGCCCAGCGCGCGGCCCAGCAGCGCGACACTGATCGGGCGAACCTCGGCGTCGAATCGCAGGTACATCTGGTCGGTGCCCGCGTGGCGCAGGCGCAGCGTGTTGATCGCGAGGCCGCCGTCGAATATCGGGAGCAGCTTCGGCTCCAGCAGCCGGAAGTGGCGGCCGGTGGTCGCGAACGGCAGTTCGACTGCGCCGAACTCGATGCCCCAGAGACTTGCCGATTGCCAGGCCATGCGCGACTGGAAGGAGCCGTCATCGATTTCACCGGCGAGCTCACTGCGCAGCACGTCATCGAACCAGTTGACCGTGCCGCCGAGCCCGCTGACCGACAACGAACCCGTCTGGCTGTCGAGCGTGACGTCGTCGAAGGTCAACGCTGCGCGGCTCGGCAGGCCGGCGGCAACATCGAGCTCTCCGTGCACATGCCCCAGGCCTTCGAGGTCCTTCAGCGAGGTCTCGATCAGGTACGGCTGCACGTACACGGGCAATGCATTCGACAGGTCGAGGTCCGCGATTACGAGTTTCCCGTCCTGCAGCATCGTTTCACCGGCGAAATCGAGCCTTGCGGAGCCGGACACCGAGGCGACGCCGTCATGCACCAGCGAGAACTTGCGTGCCGCGAATCGCCTCGCGTCCGATGACAGGATTCCTTCGAAATCCGCGGTCATCCCGTGTGCGGCGAAGTCCAGGAAGACCGGATCGCTGTAGGCCTGTCCACCGGTGAGGACGAGCTTGCCGTCGGTCGCGAAGTCTCCCGAGCGGCCCGCGACGAGCCTGGCCCTGAACTCACCCGCAAGCGCCTCGCCGGCGAATTCACCGGAAGCGTCTGCAAAATCGAGGCGGGCAATCGCGAGATCGGCGTCGGTGCTGCGCACGTCGTCATTTCTGCCGGTGGCGTGAACCCGGCCGTTTGCACGACCGGCGATCGTGAATCCTTCGGGGAGCGCGAACCAGGGAGCCGCGACCCTGGCCATCGCCGCGATGTCGATTTCCGACAGCGCGGATTCCAGCTGCCAGCTCGCGCCATCGAGCCGCAGGTCCATCTTCGCGCGCCCGCCCGCCAATGCGAAGGCATCGAGGCGCAGGACAAGACTGCCGTCAGGCTTCGTGCGCGCGCTGAATCTGGAGTTCTGGGCGCCAAAGCTTCCCAGTGCACCGCGCAAGCGCCCGCTTTCGCAGCTCAGCTGGTTACCGGAGACCGAGAGGTTCGCGCAGTCGATGGCGATCGCGGACAGCGGTCCGGTCGCGCCAATGCCGCGAATGCGGGCGGCACGTACGCCGATCCGTCCGCCCGCGTCCGCAGCTTGAGTCCAGTCGAGACCGAGATCCTCGATCTGCAATCCGCCGAATTCGACCCGGCCGACCTGGACGCTGACCTTGGCGGCGGCGGTCGCAGCGCCTGCCGCCCCGAACAAGACGAGCAGCGAGAATGCGCGCGCGCATGATCCTGTGGGAATACGGGACATTCAATTCCGCAGGTAGTCCTGCCAGGCGCGGACGCGGAGGGCATCGTCCCGCTTGAGCCACAAGGCCTCGATGACTGCGCGGGCGAGTTGCAGGTCGGTGAACAGCGGCGTTCCCGTCTCGACCGCGCGCCTGCGGATCAGGTAGCCGTCCGGCCGGCCATATTCGTCATATTCGCGTGGCACATTGACCACCAGGTCGATGTCGCCCGAGTCCATCAGATCCATCGCCGTCGGCCCGTCGCCCGGTCTCTTGGCGACCGGCCTGCAGGGGATGCCGAGGCCGAGAAGCGCATCAGCCGTGCCCTCCGTCGCATAGATCGGAAGCTTCAGCCGTTCGTGGATCAGCCGGGCCTCGTCCGCAAACCAGTACTTGTCCTCGACGGGGCCGAGCGACAGCAGGACCCCCCTGCGCGGAGTCCGGAATCCCGCCGCGGCGAGTGCCGCGAGCAGGGCATCCTGCAGGTCGTCTCCCAGGCAGCCGACCTCCCCGGTGCTCGCCATCTCGACGCCGAGCATCGGATCGACGCCGGCAAGCCGCGCGAACGAGAACATCGGGACCTTCACGCCGACGTGATCGAGATCCAGGCTCGCGCAGTTCGCGCCGCCCGCGACGCCAAGCATCCTGCGCGTCGCCTCAGCGGCGAAATTCGCGCCGGTGACCTTCGACACGAACGGGAAGCTGCGTGATGCACGCAGGTTGCACTCGATGACCTTGACCAGGTTGTGCTTGGCGAGGAACTGCACGTTGAAAGGGCCCGTGATCCGCAGCGCTTTTGCGAGCTCCGCGGCGATGCGCTTGATGCGCCGGATGGTCGCGATGTAGACGCCCTGCGGCGGCAGCACCAGCGTCGCATCGCCGCTATGGACGCCGGCATCCTCGATGTGCTCGCTGATCGCCCAGAGCACGAGTTCGCCCTTGTCGGCCACGGCGTCGATCTCGATTTCGCGCGCGCGAGTCTCGAACTTGGAAACGACGACCGGGTGATCGGGCGACACGCGCTTGGCGCGGGCCAGGATGCGGCCGAGCTCGACAGGCTCATGCGCAATGCTCATTGCCGCGCCGCTCAGCACGTAACTCGGCCGCACGAGAACCGGGAATCCGCCGAGTTCCCCGACGATGTCCCCGGCGACCGCTGCATCCGTGACGTGACGCCAGACCGGTTGATCGATGCCCAGCGAGTCCAGCAGCGCGCTGAATGTCTGCCGGTTCTCGGCCCTGTCGATGTCCTCCGGATTGGTGCCGAGGATCCGCACGCCCGCGCGATGCAGGCGCATCGCAAGGTTGTTCGGTATCTGGCCGCCCATGCTGACGACCACGCCATCCGGTCTTTCGCGCTCATACAGGTCGAGGACCGACTCCAGGCTGACCTCGTCAAACACGAGCCGGTCGCAAACGTCGTAATCGGTGCTGACGGTCTCCGGGTTGTAGTTCAGCATGATCGTCTCGTAGCCGAGTTCGCCGAGCGTTTGCACTGCATTGACGCAGCACCAGTCGAATTCCACGCTCGAACCGATCCGGTAGACGCCGGCGCCGAGCACGAGGACCTTCTTGCGGCTGGTCGGCGCGACATCCGACGCCGACGCGTGATACGTGGAATAGAGGTAATTGGTGTCGGCAGGGAATTCCGCGGCCAGCGTGTCGATCTGCGCATAGTGCGGCCGCAGGCCATGGGAAAGCCGCGCGGCACGCGTCGCGCCCTGCGCCGCGCCCAGCCTGTCGTCGATGGCCTGGTCCGAGAATCCCAGCTGCTTCGCCTCACGCAGCAGCCCGGCAGCGAGCGGCGCTTTGCTGCGCTTCAGGCGCTCCGCCATCGCGACGACCGGCTGCATGGCATGCAGGAACCACGGGTCGATACGGGTGACCTCGTGGATCTTCTCCACGCCCATGCCGTTTTTCAGCGCCAGCGCGACGGCGAAGATGCGGCGCGGCGTCGCATGCCGAAGCTCCTGCTCGAGATCGGCGAATTCGAATGCGTCCGGGTCGAGCCCGGTGACCCCGATGTCGAGCATCCGCAGCGCCTTCTGGATGACCTCGGGGAAGGTCCGGCCGATGGCCATGACCTCGCCGACGCTCTTCATTTCGCTGCCGATCTGCTTTACGGCGCCGTGGAACTTCGTGAGGTCCCAGCGCGGCACCTTGCAGACCAGATAATCGAGCGCCGGCTCGAAAAAAGCCGTCGTGCGGAGAGTGATGCCATTGGGGATCTCGGGCAGGCTGTAGCCGAGCGCGATGCGCGCGGCGACATAGGCGAGCGGGTAGCCCGTTGCCTTGCTCGCGAGCGCGCTCGAGCGCGACAGCCTGGCGTTGACCTCGATCACGCGATAATCGACCGAATCCGGATCCAGTGCGTACTGGATGTTGCATTCACCGACGATTCCCAGGTGCCGCACCGTGCGGATCGCGATCGAGCGCAGCAGCTGGTATTCCTCGTCGTTGAGCGTCTGGGACGGCGCGACAACGATGGACTCTCCGGTGTGAATTCCCATCGGGTCGAGGTTTTCCATGTTGCATACGGTGATGCAATTGTCCTCGGCATCGCGCACGACCTCGTATTCGATCTCCTTCCAGCCGCCCAGGTGCTCCTCGACCAGCACCTGCCTGACGCCGCCGGAAAAAGCGCGGCGCAGGGATTCATCGAGATCCGCCTCGTCGCGAACGATGCCGCTGCCCTTGCCGCCGAGCGCGAATCCGGCGCGCAGCATCACCGGAAAGCCCATTGCCTCGACGGCACGGCGGGCCTCGGCGAGCGAAGTGCAGGCGGTGCTGTGTGCGACCTTGACGCCGATTTCGTTCATCCGTTCGACGAAACGCTGGCGGTCCTCCGTGTCGATGATGGTCTGGACCGGCGTGCCGAGCACGCGAATACCGAGCGTCGCGAGCGCGCCGCTTTCGTGCAGCGCGATGCCGCAATTCAGTGCGGTCTGCCCGCCGAACGACAGCAGGATGGAGTCGACGCCTTCCTGCCGCATGATTTCGGCGGCGTTCTCCGGGGTCACGGCCTGCAGGTACAACCTGTCGGCCATGCCCTCGCTCGTCTGGATGGTCGCAATGTTGGGGTTCAGCAGAACCGTCTGCACGCCGTCTTCCTGCAGTGCCTTGATGGCCTGCGATCCCGAGTAGTCGAATTCACCCGCCTGGCCGATCTGCAGGGCGCCCGAGCCGAGCACGAGCGTCCGGCGCGGCTTGATCCTGGATGGTGCGACGCTCATCGGGATCCGGTCTTCATGGATCCGGCCAGTTTCAGGAAGTCGTCGAACAGGAATCCGCAGTCACGAGGGCCCGGCGAGGCTTCCGGATGAAACTGGACGCTGGAAAACGGTTGAGTGCGCGATCGCACGCCTTCGTTCGATCCATCATTCAGGTTGACGAACCACGGTTGCCAGTCTGCCGGCAGCGATTCCTGCCGGACTGCATAGCCGTGATTCTGGCTCGTGACATAGCAATGACCCGTCAGCAGATCGCGCACCGGCTGGTTGACGCCGCGATGTCCATACGGAAGCTTGTAAGTATCGCCGCCGGCTGCGAGTGCGAGGATCTGGTTGCCGAGGCATACGCCGAGGATCGGCCGCCGAAAGCCGCCGAGCAATGAGCGGACCTGGACGATCAACGCCCCGAGGTCCTTGGGATCGCCGGGACCATTGCCGATCACGATGCCATCGGCCCGCTCTGCGAGTGGCGCCAGGTCGCAATGCCAGGGTGCCCGCATGACGGATGCGCCGTGGCCCAGCAGCGAGCGGACAATGTTGTCCTTGGCGCCGGCATCGATGACCAGGACCTCGAGCGGCCCGCCGTCGTAATGGATCGGTTCACGCGGCGCGACTTCCCTGAAAATGCCGGCGCGCATATCACGCTGGTCCGCGACCCGCCCGGCTTCAGCGAGCGTCATGTCCGCCGGGACCAGCCAGCCGCGCATCGTGCCGTGCTCACGCAGGCGCCGCGTCAGCGTCCGGGTATCGACCGCGGTGACTGCCGGCACGCCCTCGCTCGCCAGCCACTTTGCGAGCGGGCGCGCGGACGCGTGATGGCTCGGATGATCGACATAGTGCTGCACGACGAGTCCCTGGACCTGGATGCGGTCCGACTCGTAAGGCGCATCGATGCTGCCTTTCTTGCGCGGCGCCGGCACGCCGTAATTGCCGACCAATGGATAGGTCAGCACCAGAATCTGGCCGCGATACGAAGGATCGGTCAGCGTTTCGACATAACCGGCCATCGCCGTGTTGAACACGACTTCGCCGCCCACCGCGCGACCGGAGCCGAACTGGAAGCCGCGCACGACCATGCCGTCCTCCAGTTCGAGCCGCCATTCCTCCCGATCCCGCATCTGCCAAGGATGACAGACCACCGCATCGAGTTCGACTGGGAGGCAAACGAGGGCGGCTGCGACAGCACGTGGACATGACCTTCGAGCGGCTCGATGCGGGCACGACAATGGTCCGGACCGCCGAATGCGGCTGGCGGGAAAATCTGGAGGGCCTCGCTGATTCCTGCGCCAACTGCTCAAGCTGGATGCAGATGCTCTGCTGTCCCAAGGGGCATCTTGACTACAACTCAACCTGTGGCGGGGATTTCTCTAGAGATTTCGTGCCCTTAGGGCTATCCACCGCGGATGTCGATTGCGGCATCCGCCGATCGACTATTGGGTGTGATGAATCCAGCATATATGGTCGCGGCAGTGCTCACGGCTGCCCGCCGGTTCCGGAGTGGCACCAATATGGAGACCGCCATGCAGTACCTTTGCCTGATTTACGAGAACGAACAGGAATGGCAGAAGCTGCCGAAAGCCGATGCCGAGAAAATCATGGGCGAGTTCTTCTCATATACGGAGTCGATCAAGAAGAGCGGGCATTACGTCGGCGGAAATGCACTGCAGCCCACGCATACCGCGACGACAGTGCGCGTGCGAAACGGCAGGCTCGCGACGACCGACGGGCCGTTCATCGAGACCAAGGAGCAACTGGGCGGCTATTACCTCGTGCAGGCCAAGGATCTCAACGAGGCGATCCAGGTTGCGTCGCGCATCCCGGGTGCGCGGCTCGGGGCAGTCGAAGTCCGCCCGATCATGGAGTTCTGATGCCATGCGATACATGATCATCGTCAAAGCCAACAAGGACTCCGAAGCGGGCGTGATGCCGCAGGAGAAAATCATCGCCGAGATGGCTTCCTTCCACGAGGAACTCGCGAAAGCGGGCGTGCTGCTCGATGCGTCCGGGCTGCAGGCAAGTTCGAAAGGCTGGCGCATCCGCTATCAGGGCGCGAAACGGACCGTCGTCGACGGGCCCTTCGCCGAGACCAAGGAGTTGATCGCGGGTTACACGCTGATCCAGGTGAAATCGCGCGAGGAAGCACACGACTGGACCCGGCGCTTCCCGAATCCCGACATGCGCGGCGCCGACTGCGAGATCGAGGTCCGGCAGCTCTTCGAAATGGAGGATTTCGGCCCGAGCGAAGCCGTGGAACGCTTCAAGGAAATCGGGGTCGGATCCAAGGGGAAGACGCCATGAAATTCATCTGCCTCGGATATCTGGACACCGGCATGTGGAGCAAGCTGAGCGACAGCGAGCAGCAGGGCATGGTCGCTGATTGCCTGGCCTACGACGTCGAGCTTCGCAAGGGCGGTCATTTCGCGGGCGGCGAAGCGCTGCAGGGCTCGGAGACCGCGACGACCGTGCGGTGGAGGAACGGAAAGCCGTCAGTCAGCGACGGTCCGTTTGCGGAGACAAAAGAAATGCTGGGCGGCATCCTGATCCTCGAGGCCGCGAGCAAAGAAGAGGCGATCCGGCTGATGACGCGGCATCCTGGCATCAAGATGGGCAGCTTCGAGATCCGGCCGGCGGACGAGGCATTCATGGCCGAACATCCAGTGTTGAAGGACACATAGGAGAGAGACATGAACTACGTTGATGGATTGGTTCTGCCGGTTCCAAGGAGAAACCTCGCCAGATACCGCCAGATGGCACGGAAGTGCGGCAAGGTCTGGCGTGAACACGGCGCACTGCGGTATGTCGAGAGCGTTGCGGACGACGTGAAGCCGGGCAAGCACACTTCATTTCCGCAAAGCGTCAAGTTGAAGCGGGGCGAAGTCGTCGTGTTCTCGTACATCATGTACAAGTCGCGCAAGCACCGCGACCGCGTGATGGCAAAAGTCATGAAAGATCCGCGGCTCCAGAAGTTCATGAACCCGAAGGCAATGCCATTCGACGGCAAGCGCATGTTCTGGGGCGGGTTCAAGCCGATCGTCGAGCTTTGACATGCAATACATGCTGATGTGCTGCATCGACGAGCACCACTGGCATGGACTTCCGCAGCGCGAGCGGGATCGCGTGATGCAGGAATACGGCGCCTGGATCGAAAGCATCCGCGCGAGCCGGCATCACCTCGCGACCGGAAAGTTGAGGCCCAGTGCGACCGCGACGACGATCCGGCAGAAAGCCGGCAAGCCGGTGATCACCGACGGGCCATTCGCCGAAACCAAGGAACAGCTCGGCGGCTACCACCTGGTCGAGTGCCGGGACCTGGACGAGGCGCTGTCGATCGCCGGGCGGATCCCGACGCTCCCCGTCGGCGGCACGATCGAGGTGCGGCAGCTGGAGCCGGCCCTCTGACGAGCGATGGAGCCGACCTTGCGATGCGCGAAACCGTGGAAGCGGTTTACCGCTCGGAATCGCGCCGCGTACTCGCAACGCTGATCCGGCTGCTGCGCGATTTCGACCTTGCGGAGGAAGCGCTGCACGAGGCATTCGCTGCGGCGATGGAACAGTGGCCGCGTGACGGGGTGCCGGAAAATCCGCGGACCTGGCTGGTATCGGCCGGCCGCTTCAAGGCGATCGACGCCATCCGCCGCCGCGCGCGCTTCGATGCTGCCCAGGCCGAGATCGCCAACCAGTTCGACTCGAAAACCGGCGATCCGGCCGAGGCCATCGACGATTCGCTGGAAGACGACCGGCTGCGGCTGATCTTCACCTGCTGCCATCCGGCACTCGGCCCCGATGCCCAGGTGGCGCTGACATTGCGCGAAGTCTGCGGCCTGACCACCGAAGA
>JBATEA010000063.1:0-2771 GCA_049663745.1 Steroidobacteraceae bacterium
GTGCCGCTCCTGGCGCCGCGCCGGGTGCAGCACCTGCGGGCGCCGCTCCAGCGGCCGATGCCAAGGGCCCGGCTGGCAAGGGCGGAAAGGACGCCAAGGACGCCAAGAAGGGCGACGGCAAGAAGTAACGCTCGGTCGCGAGGATGAGTCAATGGCGGGATTGCCGTTGCAGCTGGTCGTCGGGCTCGGCAATCCGGGCGCGGAACACGCCGCCACGCGACACAATGCGGGATTCTGGTTCATCGATGAACTGGCGGCCCGGCACGACGGCTGGCTGAAGCCCGAACATCGTTATAACGGCGATGCCGGCCGCGTCACGATCGCGGGTGTCGCGCTCTGGCTGCTGAAGCCGATGGCCTACATGAATCGCAGCGGGCTTTCGATCCGCTCGTTCTGCGATTACCTGCAGGTGCCGAGCGAAAGCGTACTGGTCGTGCACGACGAACTGGACCTGCCGCCGGGCATTGCGCGGCTCAAGCAGGGCGGCGGGGCGGGCGGCCACAACGGACTCAAGGACGTGATCAGCCATGTGGGCGAGGAATTCTGGCGACTGCGCATCGGCATCGGCCATCCGGGGAGCCGTGACGACGTGATCGACTACGTGCTCGAGCGGCCATCCGCGGTCGATGAACGGCTGATTCGCGAGGCGATCGAACTCGCGGTCTCCGAATTCCCGCGCCTCGTGACGGAAGGCGCCGAAATGATGATGAATCGCCTGCACGCGAAGCCTCCGGCACAGGAAGCGCCCGGCTGACGCCGGCGCCGCGATAAGATCGTGGGTATCCGTTGTGGCATCGTCGGGTTGCCGAACGTCGGCAAGTCGACGTTATTCAATGCGCTGACCCGCGCGAAGATCGCGGCCGAGAATTATCCGTTCTGCACGATCGATCCGAATATCGGCATCGTTCCGGTGCCGGATCCGCGCCTCGATGCGCTGGCCGCGATCGCCAAACCCGAGAAGATCCTGCCGACCACGGTCGAATTCGTGGACATCGCCGGCCTGGTCGCCGGGGCCTCGCAGGGCGAGGGGCTCGGCAACAAGTTCCTGTCGCACATCCGCGAGGTGGACGCGATTGCGCACGTCGTGCGCTGCTTTGACGACGACGACATCGTCCACGTCTCCGGCCGCGTGGACCCCGCCTCGGACGTCGCGATCATCAACACCGAACTCGCGCTCGCGGATCTCGAGACCGTGGACCGCGCGCAGTCCCGGGCCGACAAGTTGGCCAAGGCAATGGACAAGGATGCGATGCGCTGGCGCGACTCGCTGAAGCGCATCCGCGAGCGGCTGGACCAGGGCGAGCCGGTCCGCGCGCAGAAGCTCGACCAGTTCGATCGCGAGCGGGTTCGCGAGCTGCAGCTCTTGACGGCGAAGCCCGTCATGTACGTCGCGAACGTGGACGAGTCCGGGTTTAAGGACAACCCGAAGCTCGACGCCCTGCACAAGCTGGCCGAGGCCGAGGGTTCGGAAGTCGTGCCGGTCTGCGCGGCGATCGAGGCGGAAATTTCGGAGTTGGACAGCGCGGATCGGGATGTATTTCTGGCAGATCTCGGGCTCGCCGAGCCCGGTCTCAACCGGATCATCCGCGCGGCCTACAAGCTGCTCGGCTTGCTGACATTCCTGACGGCGGGCCCGAAGGAAGTGCGGGCCTGGACCGTGAAGCGCGGTGCGACGGCGCCGCAGGCGGCGGGCGTGATTCACACGGATTTCGAGCGCGGCTTCATCCGCGTCGAGACAATCGCCTACGACGACTACATCGCGGGCAATGGCGAGGCGGGCGCGCGCGAGGCCGGCAAGCTGCGGCTCGAGGGCAGGGAATACGTGGTCCGCGAGGGCGACGTCATGCACTTCCGATTCAATGTCTGAGGCGCAAGAGCGGATTTGCGACGAAGCGCCGGTTCCCTGCGGCGGACACTGCCGCGCGGACGCCCGGCCTGAAGTATTCATGTCCGAGCGTGTGCGCGCGTTGCGCGTTTTGGAAGGCAGGAGAATGATCCCGATGGTCAAGTCAGTATTGCGGCTGGTGGCAGGTCCGGCGCTGGCCGCGACGATCTTGATGGCGGTTACGATCGCTCCTGCCCACGCAGAAACGCCGGCGGCGGTTGCATCGACCGAGGACCAGCGCCTGATGGCGTTCTTCGAAGAGGTCTTCCAGAGAAACCTCAAGGACAGCCCGACATTCCAGTCGCAACTCGGCATCAAGGGCCCGGACTACGGCAAGTGGGGCGATCTCTCCGACACCGAAGCGACGCGCCAGAACGAGTTGACGAAGCAGGACCTCGCGCATCTGCGCAGCGACTTCAAGTACGACGCGCTGTCGGAGCAGGCCAGGATCAGCTACCGGATTTTCGAGTACCTGCAGGAGCGCGCGCTCCGCAACTTCCCGTGGCGCTTCCACAATTACGCCTTCTCGACGATGAACAATCCGGTCACGGGATTCGCCACGTTCATGCAGAATGTCCATCGCATCGACGACGTGTCGGATGCGGAGGCCTACATATCCCGGCTCAACGGCATCGAACTGGCGGCCCGCCAGGGCATCGAGTCGATGGATATCGCAGCCGAGCGCGGCATCGTGCCTACTTCGTTTTCATTCGACCCGGTCCTTACCGATGGCCGCAATGTCCTGAAGGGCGCGCCATTCGACGGCAGCGGCGATGATTCCGCAATTCTGGCCGACTTCCGCGCCAAGGTCGGGAAACTCGAAATTCCGGACACGGAGAAGCAGCGCCTGATCGACGCTGCCATCGTGGCGCTCAAGGGTCCGTTC